>CANCAO010000009.1 GCA_947374105.1 Comamonadaceae bacterium
TTGATCGAAGCGCGCGTGGCCCCGCATCTGATTGACCGGGTGCATCAGGGCTTGCCGGTGGATGTGCGCTTTTCTTCTTTTGCTCATACGCCGCAATTGGTGGTGGATGGCAAGGTGGTGTCCATCTCGGCTGACTTGCTGGTGGATCAGCACACAGGTGCGGGCTACTACTTGGCACGCATTGGGGTGACCGCTGAGGGCTATAAAAAATTAGGCAAACGTCAGCTGCAACCGGGGATGCCTGCCGAGGTGATCTTTCTCACCGGTGAGCGTTCCATGTTGAAGTACCTGCTGAGCCCGCTGACCAAGCGGTTGGCCGCATCCATGAAAGAGGAGTGAGTCCCATGACAACCCAAGCTGTAACTGTCAGACCTCAAAGCTTGCGCCTGGTGCATTTGGTGTTGGGCGCGGCTCTGTTGTCGGGCGCCACCGCATCGTGGTCCATGGACTTATTGCAGGCCTACGAGGCGGCAAAAAAACAAGACCCAACCCTCTTGGCTTCGCGCGCTGCAACGCAGGCCGGGCGTGAGCGATTGCCGCAGGCGCGCGCTCAACTTTTACCCAGTGTCACGGCTAATTTTTCGCAAAACAACAACCAGTTGCGCAGCAGCACGCCTAACTTCTTTGGTGTAGAGCAAACCACCGACTCCTCCTACGCCAGCAGCAATCAGACACTGCAAATACGTCAACCCCTGTTTCGCACGTATCTGACGGCGCAGTACCGCCAAGCCGAAGAACAGGTCAAAGATGCTGAAGCCGCTTTGGCGCAGGATGAGCAAAATCTGGCTGTCCGCGTGAGCGGTGCGTACTTTGACGCGGTGCTATCACGTGAGCAACTCGCCCTGGTGATGACGCAACGCACCGCCTACACTGCCCAGGTGGACGCGGCGCGCAAAACCTTTGCCGCAGGTGGGGGAACGCGCACCGATGTCGATGAAGCCCAGGCACGACTGGATTTGGTCACAGCTCAGGAAATTGAAGCCCGACAAAATCTGGACTTCACTTTGCGACAGGTACAAATCTTGGTGAATGAGCCTGCTCTGGATTTGAAAAGTCTGAATGTGGCCAAGTTGACCCTGGTCGGCCCCAAGCCTGAAGGCCTGACAGACTGGACTGAGCGCGCCGAATTGAACAGCCCGAAGTTGCAGTCTTTCAAAGCGCAACTGGAAGTGGCGCGCCAAGAGGTGGACAAAGCCCAGTCGGGTCACTATCCCACCTTGGATGCGGTGGCCCAGTGGTCACGCAGCGAGAGTGAGAATGTGATCAATGTCGCCTCCAGGTACACCAACACCACACTCGGCTTGCAATTGAGCATTCCCATCTTTGCGGGTGGTGGCGTGGACGCGGGTGTGCGCCAAGCCCTGGCCAATGTGGAGCGGGCTGAGAATGCACTAGAAGCCGGCCGACGAGATTTAGGTGTGCAGGTGCACAAGCAGTACCGGGGCGTCACGGAAAACATTCCAAAAATCAAAGCATTGGAGCAGGCCCTGCGCTCTGCCGAGCAACTCATCGTGTCAAATCAAAAATCTTTTCAAGCCGGTAGTCGCACGATGATTGATGTGTTGAATGCACAGCAACAACGTATGGTCGTAGCCCGTGATTTGGCCCAGGCACGCTACATTTACTTGATCTCAAAATTGAATCTCTTGGCGCTGGTGGGCGAGGCCGATTCACAGGCTGTGGCCGAGATGAACCAAGCATTTCAAACGGAATAAACCCAGCAAAATTGAAAGGGTCTTTATGATTTTCATCACAGGCGGCGCGGGTTTTATTGGTGCCAATTTTGTGCTGGACTGGCTGGTCACCAACGATGAACCCGTGCTCAATCTGGACAAGCTCACCTACGCCGGCAACCTGCAAAATCTGGCCGCTTTGGACGGCAATGAGCGCCACACCTTTGTGCAGGGCGATTTGGGTGACGCCGCCTTGGTGACTGAACTGCTGGCACGCCACCAGCCGCGCGCGGTGGTCAACTTTGCCGCTGAATCGCACGTGGATCGCTCCATCCATGGCCCTGAGGATTTCATCCAGACCAATGTGGTGGGCACCTTTCGCTTGCTCGAAGCGGTGCGTGCGTACTGGGGTGGTTTGCAAGAGCCGCAAAAAGCAGAGTTTCGTTTTCTGCACGTCTCTACCGATGAGGTCTATGGCTCCTTGAGCAAAGACGAGCCCGCCTTCACAGAAGACCACCGCTACGAGCCCAACAGCCCCTACAGCGCCAGCAAGGCCGCCAGTGACCACCTGGTGCGCGCTTGGCACCATACCTATGGCCTGCCGGTGCTCACCACCAATTGCTCCAACAACTACGGCCCCTACCATTTCCCTGAGAAACTCATCCCGCTCATGATCGTCAACGCGCTGGCGGGCAAGCCCTTGCCGGTGTATGGCGACGGCATGCAGGTGCGTGACTGGCTCTACGTCAAAGACCATTGCAGCGCCATCCGCCGCGTGTTGCAGGCTGGTCGTGTGGGTGAGGTGTACAACGTGGGCGGCTGGAACGAAAAACCCAACCTCGACATCGTGCACACCGTGTGTGCTTTGCTCGATGAGCTGCGTCCACGTGCTGATGGTCAAGCCTATAGCGGACAAATCACCTACGTCACAGACCGCCCCGGCCATGACCGGCGCTACGCCATTGACGCGCGTAAACTGGAGCAAGAGCTGGGCTGGAAGCCAGCCGAGACCTTCGAGACCGGCATCCGCAAAACCGTGCAGTGGTACCTGGACAACCCCAGCTGGGTGGTGAATGTGCAAAGTGGTGCCTACCGCGAGTGGGTGCAAAAACAGTACACATGAAAATCCTTCTCTTCGGTAAAGACGGCCAAGTGGGGTGGGAGTTGCAGCGTGCTTTGAGCGTGCTGGGGGAGCTCGTTGCGCTGGACCGTCATGGCCGCGATGGCCTGTGTGGTGACTTGGCTGATGCGCAAAGATTGGCCGAAACCGTGCGCCTAGTGCAGCCCGACATCATCGTCAACGCGGCTGCTTACACCGCAGTCGATCAAGCCGAGCGTGCGCCTGATCTGGCGCACTTGATCAACACCGCCGCACCCGCTGTACTGGCCACTGAGGCCGCGCGCATTGACGCTTGGCTGGTGCACTACTCTACCGACTATGTGTTCGACGGCAGTGGCGATGCGCCTTGGTGTGAGACTGATCGCCCCGCACCGCTGAACATCTATGGCCACAGCAAGTGGGCGGGCGAGCAAGCCATTCAACACAGTGGCTGCAAGCATTTGATCTTTCGCACCAGTTGGGTCTATGCGGCGCGCGGCGGCAACTTTGCCAAGACCATGCTGCGGCTAGCGCAAGAGCGTGAAGAACTCAAGGTGATTGACGACCAATGGGGCGCGCCCACCGGCGCCGACCTGCTGGCCGATGTCACTGCGCATGCTTTGCGGGCCGTGATGGGGAATGGTGCCATCGCCAACCCACGCCCCGAACTGCAAGGCCTCTACCACCTGGCGGCAAGCGGCGTCACCACTTGGTTTGAATACGCACAAAAGGTTATCGACCATTCAGTACGGGTGCAGCCGGCGTTAAAAATAGCCGCAAAAAAAATCACCCCCATTCCTACCGCAGCCTACCCTACGCCCGCTCAGCGCCCCCACAATTCACGCCTGAACACCGCTAAACTGCAACACGCCTTTGGCCTGAGTTTGCCTCACTGGCAGGTGGGCGTGGAGCGCATGGTGAGAGAGATTCTTTAAACACAGGAAACCCGCATGACCCAACGCAAAGGCATCATCCTCGCCGGTGGCTCCGGCACTCGGCTGCATCCCGCCACCTTGGCCATGAGCAAACAGCTCTTGCCGGTGTATGACAAGCCCATGATTTACTACCCGCTCAGCACCCTCATGCTGGCGGGCATGCGCGACATTCTCATCATCAGCACGCCGCAAGACACGCCGCGTTTCACGCAACTGCTGGGTGACGGCAGCGCCTGGGGCTTGAACCTTCAGTATGCGGTGCAGCCCTCACCGGATGGTCTCGCGCAGGCCTTCATCATTGGCGAACAATTTGTGGGCAACAAGCCCAGCGCCCTGGTGCTGGGGGATAACCTCTTTTATGGCCATGACCTGGCGGGCCTGCTGGGCGCAGCCGATGCCAAAACCAGTGGCGCCACCGTGTTTGCCTACCATGTGCAAGACCCCGAGCGCTATGGTGTGGTGGCGTTTGACGCGCAAGGCCAAGCTAGCAGCATTGAAGAAAAACCCCTCCAACCCAAAAGCAATTTCGCCGTCACCGGCCTGTATTTTTACGACACCCAGGTGGTGGACATCGCCAAGGCCGTCAAGCCTAGCGCTAGGGGCGAGTTGGAGATCACCGCCGTCAACCATGCCTACCTGACGCAAGGCCAGCTCAGCGTGCAGATCATGCAGCGCGGTTACGCCTGGCTGGACACAGGTACGCACGATAGTCTGCTGGAGGCCAGCCAGTTCATTGCCACGCTGGAGCACCGCCAAGGTCTGAAGATCGCCTGCCCTGAAGAGATCGCCTGGCGCCAGGGCTGGATCAACAGCGAACAAGTGGAGCGACTCGCACAACCCATGGCCAAGAATGGTTACGGCCAGTATTTGCTGCGCATGTTGACCGAGCGCGAAATGAGCGCTCAATGAAGGTCACCCCCACCGCGATCCCGGACGTGCTCATCATCGAACCCAAAGTATTTGGGGATGAGCGCGGCTTTTTCCTGGAGAGCTTTAACCAGGCCGCCTTCAACCAGGTCACCGGGCTGAAGCTCGACTTTGTGCAAGACAACCACAGCCGCTCTGGCCAGCATGTGCTGCGCGGTTTGCACTACCAAATCAAGCAAGCGCAGGGGAAACTGGTGCGCGTGCTGCGTGGCTCGGTCTTTGATGTGGCGGTGGACATGCGCCGCTCTAGCGCCACGTTTGGCCAATGGGTGGGCGTTGAGTTGACCGAGGGTAACTTTCGCCAACTCTGGGTGCCAGCGGGCTTTGCCCATGGTTTTTTGGTCACCAGTGAATCGGCGGACTTTGTGTACAAAACCACCGACTATTACGCGCCCGAATTTGAGCGCTGTGTGGCTTGGAACGATCCTGATTTGGCTATCCAGTGGCCTTTGAGTGCTGAGCCTCAACTCTCTGCCAAAGACAAGGCGGGTGTCGCTTTGCGTCACGCCGAAGTTTTCGCTTAAGTTTTCGCCTTCGTCTTTAAATACAACTCACCCCCATCTCTTTTAAACCCATGTCCACGCCCATCATTCACCCCGTCATCCTGTGTGGTGGCAGCGGCACGCGCCTGTGGCCTTTGTCGCGCAAATCCTTCCCCAAGCAATTCATCCCTTTGCTGGGAGGCAAATCACTGCTCCAGCTCACGCTGGAGCGCGTGGCCCCTTTGGCGCAAGGTGTGGCGCAGGGCGTGCTGTGTGTCTCTGCGGACGAGCACCGATTTTTATTGGCCGATGTGGCGGCCCATGCCGGTCTTGAGGTTCGGCAAATTTTGGAGCCGCAAGCCAAAAACACCGCTGCGGCCATGGCTTTGGCCGCACTGGCCATGCCGGCGGATGCGCTTCTTCTGTTCTGCCCGGCCGATCAACACATCCCGGACACCCCCTCATTTGTGGACATGGTTCGTTCCGCCGCACCAGCGGCTCTGGCGGGCCAGTTGGTGACCTTTGGGGTCATGCCCAATGCACCCAGCACGGGCTATGGCTACATCCAAAAGGGCGCGGCTGCGGCCAACGGCGGATTTGCGGTGGCCCGTTTTGTTGAGAAACCGGCGCTGGACAAAGCCACTGAATTTTTACTCAGCGGCCAATACCTGTGGAACGCCGGTATTTTTCTGGTGCAAGCCAGCCAGTTGCTACAAGCACTGCAAACCCACGCACCCGACATCATGAGCGTGTGCCGCAGTGCGATGCAGACCGCCCAAGTCGATGGCCTGTTTACACGCCCGGATGCCGCCGTGTTTGCCACCTGCCGCAGCCAGTCGATTGACTACGCCGTGATGGAACCCGCCACCAACGTGCGGGTGTTTTCATTTCAAGGGCAGTGGAGCGATGTGGGCAGTTGGAATGCCGTGGCTGATTTAGCTGCACCCGACGCGCAAGGCAACCGCGCCGGTGGCGAGTTGCAACATGCGCACCACCTGCGTGCCGAGCAAACCTACATCCATGCTGGTGGGCAGCGACCGGTGGTGGCGCTGGGCACGAAAAACCTGCTGATCATCGACACCCCCGATGCTCTTTTGGTGGTGGATGCCGCGCACGCCGAAGCTGTCAAAGAAGTGGTGGCTCGTCTGGAGACGCTGGATGCCGCACAGGCCGTGCAGCACCGGCTCGTCGCCCGCCCCTGGGGCTGGTATGACAGTGTGGACGTGGGTACGCGCCACCAGGTCAAGCGCATCACCGTCAAACCAGGCGCAACGCTGTCTTTGCAAATGCACCACCACCGCGCTGAGCACTGGGTGGTGGTCAGCGGAACGGCCGAAGTGACCAATGGCGACAAGGTCACCATACTGGGGGAAAACCAAAGCACCTTCATCCCCTTGGGGCAAATCCACCGTCTGGCCAACCCCGGCAAGATGCCGCTCGAACTCATCGAAGTGCAAAGTGGCTCTTACCTGGGTGAGGACGACATCGTTCGGTTTGAAGACACCTATGGACGGCGTTGAGCTCTTGCGCCTTCCTCACCCTTTAGTCACGTTTTGAATCGCCCCACCCCCACCTTGACGCTGTACAGATCGGCCGTCTGGTCTTTGTTGGGCAATCTGCTGCCCATGGGCGTGGCATTGGCGGCCGTGCCCTTTTTGTTGCATCACATAGGACAAGAGCGTTTGGGCGTTTTGTCCTTGATCTGGGTGGTGGTGGGGTACTTCAGTTTTTTGGACATGGGCCTGGGTCGCGCTGTGACCGTGGCGGTGGCGTCCTCTCGCACAAAGGGGGGCGCAGGGCGAACGCATGAGTTGCGTGTCTTGGCCACAGTTTCTAGTTTGTTGGTGGGCGTGGGCACGGCCATGGCTCTGCTTTTGGGTTTGGGAATTGCCACCTGGGGCGAGCCCTTTCACCTGTCCTCGCCGCAATTGTCACAAGAGGTCGCGCAGGCCTTGTTGTGGATGTTGCCCAGCCTTCCCTTGTTGCTTTTGTCGTCCACGCTCCGAGGGCATTTGGAAGGGGTGGGGGCATTTCGCGCCTTGAATTTAGTGCGCATTCCAACCGGGGCAATGTTGATTTTGGGGCCTTGCATCACCGCCCTCTACACGCCGGATTTGAGTTGGGCCTGTATCAGCATTGGCGTGATTCGGCTGGTGCAGGTGGTGGCGTTGTTGGCTCTGGTGGCTAAGGCGGTTGAGTTGAACTTCGGTGCGTTTTTGAATTCGTTGATGCGCTCGCGCAGTGCTGCGAGCTTGCGTCCACTGTTGTCTTTTGGAGGATGGGTGACCTTGAGCAATATCGTCGGGCCGGTGATTGTGTATGTGGATCGTTTTGTCATCAGCGCCCTGTTGTCTGCGGGTGCGGTGGCCTTGTACGCCGTGCCGTTTGATGTGGTGTCGCGGTTGCCCATCCTCATCGCGGCCTTGTGCAGTGTTTTGTTGCCAGAGTTGGCGCGCCTGTCGCACAACGTTGCTAACCCTCAGCGAGATGGACGGACGCTGAGGCGCTTGGTGAGTCGTTCTAGCGGGTTCAGTGCAGTTTTGATGGTCTTTGTCGTTGTTGTGGCCTGGATGCTCACGCCTTGGGCCTTGGGTGCCTGGATGGGGCCTGAGTTTGCTGAGCAGAGCGCGCAGGTCACGCAAATCCTGCTCTTGGCTTTTGGTGTGAATGCACTGGCTCAAATCCCATTCACCGCTTTGCAAGCCTGTGGCCGGGCTCGCTCAGTGGCTTTGCTGCATGCGGGAGAATTGCTGCCCTATGGGTTTGTACTCGTGTTGTCAATTTCTTACTTCGGTATTGAGGGGGCGGCATGGGCTTGGCTGCTCAGGGGCATCGTGGACTACGTGGTATTGGCTTGGCTGTGGGCTCGCTACGCCGACCGAGTGGGCGAAGGCATTAAGGACTGATTTATGCAAAGCTATGTTGACAAGACAGATGGTTACTTTGCGAATGCGCGCCAAGAAATCGCGCTCATGCTCCCGCCGCAGTGCGGTCGGGTGCTGGAGATCGGTTGTGGCTCAGGTGCCACTTTGGGTTGGCTGCGTCAAAGCAAACGGGCCTCCTACACGGTGGGCGTTGAGATTTTTGAAACCGCAGCCCACAGTGCCAGAGCCCATGCTGACGAAGTGAACTGCCTGGATTTCGAGAAACAAGATTTGCCCCAGGGTCATGGCCTGTTCGATCTGGTTCTATGTCTGGATGTGCTGGAGCACATGGTCAACCCTTGGGCCGTGGTGGATCGACTGGTCACCAACTACCTTGCGCCGGGTGGTACTTTGGTGGTGAGTTTGCCCAATGTGCGGCACTACAGTGTGACCCTTCCCCTGCTCTTGCAGGGGCGTTGGGAGTACGCGGATGCGGGTTTGCTAGACCGCACGCACTTGCGATTTTTCACGCGCGATACGGCCGTGCGTTTGGTTTCGCACAAAGGCCTGGAGTCCGTGCAGTGTGTGGGTGCAGGGTTTGAACGGGGCACACGCAAAAGCCTCGTCAATGCGCTGACGGCGGGTCTGTTTCAAGATAGTTTGACCTACCAATACCTGCTGTGCGCACGCAAACGTGTTTGAGCACGTGAGCACATATGCTGATTGAAAACCAAAGAACACTGACGCAGACTTTCGCGCAATGACGACGCCCTTAGTTCAGAAAAACTCACTTGATTTGCTGCGTTTGGTCGCCGCAAGTTTGGTGCTTTACAGCCATCAACACGCGCTCATGGGTCAGACCGAGCCTTTGTTCTTCGGTTGGACGACTTTTGGCGGCGCGGGTGTGACGATTTTTTTCTTTTTGAGTGGCATGTTGGTGTGGTCCAGCTGGTTGCGTGATGCGGATGTCAGGCGATTTTTTATGCGGCGCTCGTTGCGAATTTTCCCGGCGCTTTGGCTGGTCGTTTTGATGACCGTGTTTTTGCTCGGCCCGGTGTTTTCAACGCTGGTGCTGGCGGACTATGGGAGCAGTTCAACAAGCTGGCGCTACCTCAGCACCGCTGTGTTGGTGGTGCGCCATAGCTTGCCGGGAGTTTTTGCTGATAACCCCTTTCCTGCCGCGGTGAACGGTTCACTGTGGACTTTGCCGGTGGAGTTCCTATGCTACATCACGGTGGCTGCACTGGGGTGCGTCACCTGGGGCTCACGGCGCGTGCTGATTGCGTTGGGCTTGGGCCTCACGGTGCTGTTGGCTTCGTTTGCCCCGCAGGTGCTGGGGCTGCGCTTCGTCCCCCATTTTGAAATGGTCGCGATGTTCTGGGCCGGGGTTTTTTATGCAGGCGTCATTCAAAGCAATGGGGAAGACAAAACGAGTAATGCCGTTTCAGATCGAGCGCTGGCTTGTGGCTTGGGCGCGTTGGCCTTGCTGGGTTTTGCTCTATGCGGTGACCGAGGGCTAGAGCGCACCGCGATGCTGGTCTGCGCGGCAGTGCTGGTGCAGTTGGCGCTTAGATTTTCCGCCGGTGCGAAGCTGACGGATCGTCTGGGTGACTTGTCTTACGGCGTTTATATTTTTGCCTTTCCCGTGCAACAGATCGTGGTGCATGGGGGGCGGGGTGCGGGTTGGGGTTTCGGCGTTTCTTTGGCGCTTTCTTTGGCGCTGACGGGTGTGCTGGCCTTCGCCTCTTGGCATCTGCTTGAAAAGCAGGCTTTGCGTTTCAAACCCAAGGCAAAGCAGGTATGAATCAACGCGTTGATGTGGTGGTTTTGAATTGGAACGGGTGGCAAGACACGCTGACCTGTTTGAACTCTTTGCAAGGCCTGGATTACCCCAGTTTCCAACTGCTCCTGGTGGACAACGGCTCAACGGACGGCTCGATTGAACACATCCGCGCGGCCATGCCCTCTGTGGAGTTGCTGCCCACAGGTGTTAATCTGGGTTTTGGTGGCGGCTGCAACGTGGGGATACGGCATGCGCTGGCCGGGGGGGCCGACTATGTTTGGCTGATCAACAGCGATGCCACCGTGGATGCCGGAGCGCTTTCGGCCTTGGTGCGCGAGGCCCAGGCCCACCCCGAGGTAGGTGCCGTGGGCTCTGTGCTCTACGAAGTCGATGAACCCGAACGGGTTCAATTGTGGGGCGGTGGCACAGTCAATCTTTGGCTCGGTCGATCACAACACCGGATGGCCGCTGGGGCCTTGGATTTCATCTCGGGTGCGTCGATATTGTTGCGCCGTTCTGCGCTTGAGGAGGTCGGCTTGTTCGATCAGCGCACTTTTTTCATGTATTGGGAAGACACTGACCTGGGCTTTCGATTGCGCAAAGCGGGTTGGCAACTGGCCGTGGCCAATGACTCCCGGGTATGGCACAAGCAGTCGGCCAGTCTGGGCAAGCGCAGCCCCTTGTTGGATGAATATTTCGCCAGATCAGGTGTGCGATTTTTCAAACGCTACGCGCCTGTGCCCTGGCTGACCAATGCATTTTCGTTGAGCATGCGTTTGGTGAAACGGGTGCTTTCGGGCGATATCACCCGCGCCAAGGCGGTTCTCAGAGGGTTCTTAAGCGCATGACCCCTATCGTGCCCGTGACTGTGGTGATCCCTTGTTACCGCTGCGGTCTGACGATTGAGCGGGCCGTCAGCTCGGTGGCGTCACAAACCTTGCAGCCGCTTGAACTTATTTTGGTCGATGACGGCAGTGCAGACGAGACCCGCACCATGTTGCATGACTTGTGCAGCAACTACCCACTGGGGTGGATCCGACTTGTTCTGCTGGATCAAAACCTTGGCGCTGCCAGCGCACGCAATGCGGGCTGGGATCAGGCCAAGGGTGATTACGTCGCTTTTCTGGATGCCGATGACGCATGGCATCCCAACAAAATAGCACTACAGTACCCGTTCATGCAGTCTCGGTCGGATGTTGTCGTATCAGGGCATGGCCATGTCCAAGCGGGCGGTGCTAGTAGATCGGTTTCATGGGAGGAGGGCGCTGAGTTTCGTCCGGTGTCTAAGTACTACGTGTTGTTGAAAAACCCATTCGTCACCCCGTCTTTCATGGTGCGACGTGACCTGCCCTTTCGGTTTCTGGCTGGCAGGCGCCATATGGAAGACCATTATTTTCTGATGCAGGTGGCTGTGGCTGGTCTGGGTATCGCAAAAACGGAACAGCCATTGGCAACCATCTACAAGAACCTGTTTGGTGATGCGGGATTGAGTTCCGAGCTTTGGCGCATGCAACACAGTGAATTGGAAAATTACAAGCTGCTTCGCCTTGAAGGACGTATTTCTGCGGTGGGCGTTGTCTTGTTTCAGGGGTATTCTTGGTTGAAATTTTTTCGTCGCATTGTCATTGTCGGTTTTCGCAAAACAATCAGGCGTTGTAA
Organism: Comamonadaceae bacterium; assembly: GCA_947374105.1. Lineage (GTDB taxonomy): Bacteria > Pseudomonadota > Gammaproteobacteria > Burkholderiales > Burkholderiaceae_C > CANCDA01. Next base: position 11,423 of record CANCAO010000009.1, read on the forward strand.
GGGGACTTAATTCAATGATGGCCACTCTGATGCAAGGGCTTCGAAATTCAGCCAAACTGCGCATGCTGGTGAAAGGGCACTTTCTGACCGGGATACCTTTGTTGTACCCGATCGGTCATTTTTACTCTCCTATCGTCAATCCAAGCGAGGCTGGAAAACGCGCGGCTCGGTTATGGGAGAGGCATGATGAAATGGGCGGCATTGATCTGCGGGTGAACGATCAGTTGGCTCTGCTTGAACGATTGACACCCTATACGAGCGCTATCTATTACCCGCTAAAGCGCGACAAGACGCAGTTGGGGTATTACTACTCCAACGATCAATTTCCTGTGCTGGATGCCGAGTTTTTGCACACCATGTTGTGCCATCTGCGGCCCAAAACCATGATCGAAGTTGGCAGTGGATTTTCATCACTGATCACGGCGCGGGTGAATCTGAACATGCTGGACGGGGCACTTGATTTCACGTGCATCGAGCCTTATCCTCGAAAGTTTCTCACGGATGGTGTGCTTGGCATCACCCGGCTGATTCAGAAAAGGGTGGAGGATATTGAGTTGTCATTCTTTGACCGTCTGGAGGCGGGCGACATTCTCTTCATTGATTCTTCGCATGTCGCCAAGGCCGGCAGTGATGTGAATTATTTATTTTTTGAAATCTTGCCACGCTTACGCAAAGGTGTGCTCGTTCATTTTCATGATATCTTTTTGCCCGACGAGTATCCTAGAGAATGGGTGATTGATCAGGGGCGGAACTGGAACGAGCAGTATGTCTTGAGGGCTTTCCTTCAATACAACACGGATTGGCGTGTTGTGTGGTCAGCCCATCTCATGGGCACACGCCATCGAGAGGCGGTACAGAAAGTGTTCCCTCGCTATCCTGCGCTGGGTGGTGGGGGTAGCTTTTGGATTCAAAGAAATTGATGATTTCGGCAAGCAACAAATGAAGCACTTCGTCTTATCTCTTTCCGTCGTCAGTCATGGTCAGGTAGCGCTGGTGAGCGATCTTTTGTCTGACATCCAAAAGTATTGCGCGGAAGACGCTTTGGAGGTGCTGCTGACGCTGAACGTGCCGGAGCCCTTGCCCGACTTATTCAATCAATTCACCTTCCCCTTGAAAGTCATCCACAACACCGTCCCTCTGGGCTTTGGTGAAAACCACAATCGTGCGTTTGAGCAGGCCAGCGGTGATTTCTTTTGTGTCATCAATCCGGATATCCGATTGGACGGCAATGTATTTCCAATCGTTATGACTGGTCTTGGTGATGCTTCAATCGGGCTGGTTGCACCCTTGGTGGTGGATGGTTCAGGCGCTGTCGAAGACAGTGCGCGCCGATTTCCGACGCCGCTGAAAATACTGTGCAAGCTCATTGGACGTTGCGCCGGGAGTGACTATGTGATCCGTGATGCCCCCATTTATCCCGACTGGGTCGGTGGCATGTTCATGGTATTGCGTCGTGATGTTTACAAAGAGCTGAATGGCTTTAATCAAAAGTATTTTTTGTATTACGAGGATGTTGATCTGTGTGCCAGGCTTTGGCTCAAGGGTTTGAAGGTGGCTTTGATTCCAAAAGTCAGAGCCACCCATAGGGCTCAACGCAGCAGCCATAAGAAAATACGTTACTTCTGGATTCATATTCGCAGCATGTTGCGTTTCTTTTTTTCCTCTACTTTTCTAAGGCTGATGTGCTTGCGGACTAGGCGCTAAGACATTCCGAAAATAGAGACCTGCAATGGAATTCAAGTTACCTGAAAAATCAGTCCTGGTCACTGGTGCCAGTGGGTTTTTGGGGCAAGCGCTGGTGCAACAGTTGATCGTGGATGGCTTTGCCGTAACGGCCGTGTCCCGAAGTCAGGCACCGACTCGCGCGCCGGGCTGGATCTGTCTTGCGCACTATGAAGACGCCCACACCTTATTGCAGGGGCATGCTTGCGTTGTCCACCTGGCCGCCCGTGTGCACGTCATGCGCGACACCAGCGCTGATCCGTTGACCGAATTCCGTGCGGCCAATGTCGATATCACGCTGACGCTGGCTCGCCAAGCCGCCGCAGCCGGGGTGCAGCGTTTTGTGTTCATCAGTTCGGTCAAGGTCAACGGTGAGGGCACTCAGCCCAATGGCGCTTTCACCGAGACTGATTCACCCCATCCACAAGATGCGTATGGTCAGAGCAAAGACGAAGCGGAACAAGGCTTGCGCCAGATCGCCGCTGAAACTGGTTTGGATGTGGTCATCATTCGCCCGCCTTTGGTCTATGGGTCTGGCGTAAGAGCTAACTTTGCTACCCTGATGCGCGCCGTGCAGCGGGGTTGGCCTTTGCCCTTAGGGGGCATCACACACAACCGTCGCAGCCTGGTGGGGCTGGACAATCTGGTGGATTTGATCATCACCTGTATCGCGCACCCGGCAGCGGCAAACCAGATCTTTTTGGCCAGCGATGGCCATGACCTGTCAACGGCAGACCTGGTGCGCGGCTTGGCGCGGGCTGCTGGCGTTCCTGCGCGCTTGATGCCGATGCCCGTTTGGATGTTGCGGGCTGCGGCCGCCTTGCTGGGCAAGAACGCTGCGGCGCAACGTTTGTGCGGGAGCTTGCAGGTGGATATTTCAAAAGCACGAGATATTTTGGGCTGGGTGCCGCCGGTTTCGGTGGATGAGGGCTTGCGTCGGGCGTTTGCGAAGATGGAGAACCATGAAAAGACTATTTGATTTATTGCTGGCCGTTTGTGCGGGTATTTTTTTGCTGATCCCCGTGTTTCTGGTCGCTCTGTCAGTGCGGTTGACCTCTAAAGGTCCGGCCCTGTATTGGTCTGACCGGGTCGGGCGCAACAATTCGATTTTTAAAATGCCAAAATTTCGCAGTATGCAAATAGGCACACCAGCCTTGGCAACCCATTTGCTGAGTAATCCGGACGCCTATCTCACCCCGATTGGCAGTTTCTTGCGCAAGAGCAGTTTGGACGAGCTTCCCCAGTTATGGAGCATCCTCAAAGGCGACATGAGTTTTGTGGGGCCTAGGCCGGCCCTGTTCAATCAGCAGGATTTGATCGCCTTGCGCACCCAGTGCGGCGTACATGAATTGATGCCGGGTTTGACGGGTTGGGCTCAGATGAATGGACGCGAT
>CANCAO010000010.1 GCA_947374105.1 Comamonadaceae bacterium
CTAGACCGACCGAACGAAAAACTGATTGAGTTACTACTGAGCGCACGCACGGCCCGAACCTTGGGCGCAACGCACTTGACTCTGATTGCCCCCTATCTGGCCTACATGCGCCAAGACATCGCATTCCAGCCGGGTGAGGCGGTAAGCCAGCGCATCATCGGCAACTTTCTGGCCGACCTGTTTGATGCCGTCATCACGGTGGACCCTCACCTGCACCGTATTGCAACCCTGGAAGAAGCGATACCCGTCCCCAACGCTACCGTACTCAGCGGCGCACCCATGCTTGCTGACCTCATCAATCAACGCCGACCACAGCCCTTGCTGGTGGGGCCTGACGAAGAATCTGCCCAATGGGTGGCTAAGGCTGCTGCGCGACAGGGGTTTGACTATGCAGTGTGCCGTAAAGTGCGCTATGGTGACAAAGAAGTCTCGATTGAGCTACCTGCCGCAACCGTGGCAGGACGTGCTGTCGTCTTACTGGACGATGTGGCCAGCAGCGGCCACACCCTTGCCCAGGCCGCACGCCTACTGATCACAGCCGGTGCGGCCACGGTCGATGTCGCCGTGACCCATGCCCTTTTTGCCGAGGGCGCTGTGCCACTCATCAAAGCAGCAGGAGTGAGCGAGATCTGGAGTACCGATTGCATCCCCCACCCGAGCAACGCTGTACAGATGGCTGCGTTGATCGCAGCAGCCTTGCTAAAACAATCAACCATGGAATCCGCCACATGAAATCTCCGAACGATCTGAGTACACGCACTTTGGCAGACGCCTGGACTGACCTGAAAGCTCACGCTGACGCGGGTATTCCACTAGAAGCTGACGCCTACCGCTTGGCGTTTGCCGACCCCGAATTTTTGCTGCGCCGCGAGACCCGCGCTATTCGCCTGCAACTTGAAATGCTCAAGCCCGAGATGGACCAGCAAGCCCTGGGGATCGACAACACCGTCGTGGTATTCGGTAGCGCTCGTTTTTTGCCGCCGGATGAAGCCCAGCAGCAACTGGAGTTAGCCCAGAAAAGTGGCAACGCGCAAGCACTGAAACTGGCCGAGCGAGAAGTCAGAAACGCCCACTACTACGAGCAAGCTCGGCAGTTTGGTCGACTGGTGGCAGCGCATAGTGAGAAGCTGCCGCACAAGAACAAAATGTTCATATCCACGGGGGGCGGCCCCGGCATCATGGAGGCCGCCAACCGGGGAGCACATGACTTGGGTGCGCTCAACATCGGGCTCAATATCGCACTGCCCTTTGAGCAATCAGCCAACCCCTATATTTCGCCTGAGCTGAACTTCAAGTTTCACTACTTCGCAATTCGCAAAATGCACTTCATGATGCGTGCTAAAGCTTTAGTGGCGTTCCCGGGTGGCTTTGGCACATTGGATGAACTGTTTGAAATTCTCACCCTGGTGCAAACCGGCAAGTCCGAGGCCGTACCCATCGTTTTGTTCGGTTCGAGTTATTGGAAGCGTCTGATCAACTTTGATGTGCTTGTTGAAGAAGGTGTCATCTCAGCTAAGGATCTCAAGCTCTTCGTGTTCGTCGATGAACCGCAGGCTGCGTGGGATGCTATTCGGGATTTTTATCGGCTTTGAATCAGCACTCTGCACAACGCACGATTATTTTCAGTTGCGCTGCTTGAATTTCGCCTGCCATGCCTCAACCGGCATGAAACTGGGATCGGCTCTGACGATTTTTTCTGTCTCAGCCCAGATAGCTTCGTCCGTCTTGTTCAGGTCTAGCGGGTCGCCATGGGGTTGTGCTACGTACCACGGCGTGTCCAGGTAAACCTCGACGGTGTTCTCCTCCGGGTCCATGAAGTAGATGGACATGGCATTGCCGTGGTTGAGGCCGCGCATCTTGGTGGCCCCAAGGCTCAAAGCTCGGGCGCGGGCTTCACGCAGATGATCCAGCGTGTCCACCATGAACGAAATTTGCATGACGGTGCTGGGCGTTCCAGCAGGTCTGTTTTGTGCCAACACCAGTTGGTGATGCTGTTGCGGTATGGCGCTCATGAAAGCCAGCATGTAGGGGAAGGTGGAGCCGGGGCCTTTGTCGGTCACGTGCATGCCAAAGACATGCGTGTAAAACTCGATCATCTTGTCGATGTCGGTGCAGGCGATGCCCATGTGGGACAGGTTGGGGGCATAGCTTGGTGAGTTCATGGGTGTGTTCATGGGTGTGTTCATGGGGCGTCCTTCGTGGGGCTTGTCAGGGTTTGATTACAATTTTTCCAAGGCTTTGCCCCTGATCAAGCAAAGCGTGGGCCGTGGAGATGTCGGTCATTGACATTTCTTGTATAGGAATAGCTTGAACGCGACCACTGGCCATGAGGTCGATGGCTTCTTGCATCAAACCTCGGCGCACAGCGTTGTGCTCATCAAAGGTGTGCATGGAGAAGGTTCGCAAGGCCAGGCTTTTGCCCAATAAGGAGCGTAGCGTCTGAAATACATCGGTCGAGGGTGCGCCCTGCACGATGTTGTAGGAAACGACCATGCCCAAGGGTGCGAGGCAGTGCAGACAAGCGATGAGCGACTCCGCGCCCAAATGGTCAAAGGCGATATCCACCCCCCGACCGACCGTGCAGGCCATCACCTGTTCCTGCATTTCGGCCGGCTCACGGCTCACGAGATGCGTGACGCCGTTGTTGCGGGCGAATTCGGCCTTCTCTGCGGTAGAGGCTGTGCCAATCACCTGCATCCCCCGAGCCAGCGCCACTTGCGTGAGCGCACACGCCACACCCCCTGCCGCGCCGGGGATCAGGATGGCCTTGGCTTGGTCGTTGGCCGCACTTCTGAGCAAGGCCAAGGCCAGTTGAAAATTGGGTAGGCAGACGGCCGCTGCGGGCGCAATGGCATCGGGCAGAAAAAACACCGCTGATGCTGGCACACAGATGTACTCGCTGTAGCAGCCACCGCGGATGGCCAGCTCTCTGGCGCTGACCAGCACACGCTGGCCCTCTAGCGAAGGATCAACCTCTGGCCCCAGACAGTCCACCACGCCCGCCATCTCCGTTCCTGGAATGGTTGGCAAGGGCGGCATCCACTTGTACGTGCCTTTGCGGATCAGCACGTCTGCCCGCCCAACACCGATGGCTTGCGCCTTCACTCGCACTTCACCCGCACGGGGCTGCGGATCGGGCAGCTGAACAAGCTCCAGCACTTCGGGGCCGCCGGTCTGGCGGATCTGGATGGCGCGCATGGCTAGCGTTGCCCGTCGTGCACGGCGACGTTTTCCCGCGTCAAACCGCCCAGGCGCGAATGGATTCGCCCCCCGGTGCCCATGACCAGTGCAAACAAGATTTCATCGGGGCGTGGCGCGTCCTGAAGTCCCACCTCCATCGCGTTGTAGTGGCTGCGCACATAAGAGGCATGGATGTAGTGCAAGGGCACCATCAACCTGTAGCCGGTGGCAGCAACCGCCTTGGCCGCTGGCACCATGGCCTTGGGCTCACCCAGCACGGCGCGCATGGCCCAACCACCTGCCTCGTGCCATACAGCGCCATGCTCCAGCTCGCCGTTGACGCCGACGATGGCCGCCTTGCTATAGACCTCCACATTGGCCTTGCCCAAGGTGTCCACCAGTTCCTGCGCCAGTGTGCTCCCCAGGGTGCGCAGCTCGGCCATGAAGGGCATCAAGTTTTCCTCATAGCGCCCGGCGTAGGGGTTCTTGATCACCGCGCACGCAGCCGCGAGTTTGAGCGGCGTAGCCGCCACCGGCCCACCCTCGTGGTAAATGGTTTCGATGGTAAGGCTTCGTTTGCGAATTTGAATCAATGACATGGTTTTCTCACTGCTTGGGAATGTTGGTCTCAGTAACCAGCTTGCTCCAGCGCTGGAGTTCGTTGGCGACCATGGTTTTCATTTCTTCTGGCGTGCTGCCTTTGGCCTCGCCGCCCATGTCTTTGAGCCTGTCGCGCACCAGCGGCTGTTGCAGTGCTTTGAGGATTTCGGCATTGAGTCGGTCAATGATGGGGCGCGCAACACCCGCAGGTGCCATGAACCCCGCCCATGAGCGGGCGTCGTACCCGACAACCCCTTGTTCGGCCACGGTCGGCACATCCGGCATTTCTGGCCAACGCTGGGGGCCTGTCACGGCAATCGCGCGCAGCTTGCCCGCTTTGATGTTGGCCAAGGCAGCAGTGGGCGGCACGACCACCATGGGCACATCCCCAGCCAACAAAGCGGTCAGCGAAGCTGCATCGCCCCGGTAAGGAATGTGCACGAGATCGGTCTTGCTGAGCTTGGCCAGCAACTCGCCCGCGAGATGATGGGTGGAGCCAATGCCCGCCGTGCCGTAGGCCACGGCGTTCGGTTTGAGCCTGGCCTCGGCCAAGATTTGCGCCAAGGTCTTGATGGGCGAATCTGCCCTGACCACCCAGAGGAAAGGGAAGTAGGTGACGGTTGAGATCATCTCAAAGTCATCGACGGTTTTGTAGCTGAGTTCCTTGTAAACCGCACCCGCAACAGCATGCCCGCCCGTGGCCAACAGCAAGGTGTAGCCGTCGGGCTTGGCGCGCGACACGCTGGCCGCAGCGATATTGCCACCAGCGCCTGTTTGGGCTTCGACAATAAAGGCTTGCCCCAGGCTTTTGCCCATCTCTGCGCTAAGCACACGGGCAATGGTGTCGGCATTGCCACCTGCCGCAAACCCCTGGACGATTTTGATCGGGCGCTCAGGATAGCCTTGCGCACCCGCCAGTGTCGCGGTCAACCCCAGAACAATGGAACAAACGCACTTCGATAGCTTGAACCGCATGGTCATCTCCTGTGATGGCTCTTGTGTGGGGAAATTGCGCGGGCCGATCTGACCCGCATCGCATTCGAGAACGGCTTAGGCCTGGTCAACCACAGGGTTGCGCAGAAGGCCGACGCCCTCGATTTCCACCTCGCACACATCGCCTGCTTTCATGTAGCGCGGCGGCTTGCGTGCGAAGCCAACGCCAGAGGGCGTACCGGTGGCAATCACGTCCCCTGGAGTCAGCGTGAAGATGGTGGACGCATAGTTGATCATCTTGGCAATACCAAAGATCATCTGACCGGTGTCGCTGGACTGAACCACTTCGCCATTCAGGCGCACCTCAAGCTTCAAAGGCCGGTTCGGCTCGATCTCATCGGCTGTCACCAACCACGGGCCAAAACCACCGGTGGATTCGAAGTTCTTGCCTGACGCAATTTGCTTGGCGTGGAATTGCCACTCACGCACACTGCCGTCGTTGAAGATGGAGTACCCCGCGACGTGCTTGAACGCTTCGCTCTCAGGAATGTCGCGCCCGCCCTTGCCGATGATCACGGCCAGCTCGCCTTCCCAATCCAGCGTTTCTGACACACGCGGGCGCACGATGGGGCCGTTGTGCGGGGTGTTGGCGCGCCACACGCGCAGGAAGATCGGCGGCTCGGCCGACAATTCGCGTTGCAGACCGGCCTTGAGAGCCTCCTGGTGGTGATCCATGTAGTTGCGAACGGCACAAATCATCTTCTCGGGCCTAGTGATGGGGCACAACAGTTCGACCTGGTCGAACGCCGCCATCGCCTTGCCCTTCGCCAGCAAGGCGTTGCGCTGCTCAAACGCATCACTCCCCACGAAGTCAGCCAGTGTTGACAGTCCGGTGACGGCGGCCAAGTCAATCACCTGGCCATCGACCACAGCACCCCAGGACTCTTTACCCAGATGTTTGTACGAAATTAGCTTCATTTTTTATTCCTAAATGTGATCACAACACGCCGCATTTAAGATGCGCACTTGGGTTTTATTTTGTGCATAAAAATACATTTTGAGCATAGGTAATTTCCCTATGCATGAAATTTATTCAAATCCCGACCCAAAGCTAAAATGGGCAAATTTACAAACTCAATCATGGAAACACTTCAATCCACCGAAATTCCATTGACTGAGCGCGCCTACCGCGACTTGCGCAATGCCATCGTGCGCTGTGAGTACGAGCCCGGAGAGCGCCTGCGTGTGGAGGATCTCGCCAAACGTTGGGACATCAGCAGCAGCCCCGTGCGGGAAGCCCTCAGCCGACTTTGCGAGCAAGGCTTTGTCCGCTCTTTGGACAAGCGTGGGTTTCGGGTCGCACCACTGACGACCGAGGACATCATGGATCTGACGCGCGTGCGTCGCTTGATCGAAAGCGAAGCGCTTCGCGATGCCATAGCGCACGGGACGGATGCCTGGGAGGCATCCATTGTGGCTGCCGGCCACTCACTCGGTTTGATTGAGCAGCGCCTCGGCGGCAAACCGGTCGCACTGGACAACGCCTGGTCAGAGCGGCATCGCGCTTTTCACCTGGCGTTTTATTCCACTTGCACATCGTCGCTGCTGCTGGATCTTGTCAACGAACTCTTCGATCGCGCTGAGCGTTATCGACGATTCTCGGCAAGCCATCGTGTTGCAGAGATCAGCAAGCACAACGAACACGAAGAGTTGATGCGCGTAGTGCTATCGCGCGACATCGCCAAAGCTGTTGAGTATCTTCTGCGCCATATCAGCAGCACAGAGAAAAGAGTCTGCATGGCCTTGGAGATGATCCAAAGCAAAGGAAAATCTTAAGCCTGCACGGTTTTAGCGCTTGTCCTGGGAAAGCCCAGGCGACTCGACCCTGAGCCCCCAAGCCGCGCGCGAGCCCAGGCCCACCATCAGGCCCACCGCCCAGAACACGACCGAGACACCCACCACCGCACCCACGGTGCCAAACAGCATGGGCATGAGCACGCTGGAGCCGTTCAGCGACATGAGCCGCAAGCCCAAAGCTTCTCCCTGACGGTCTTTGGGCGTGATCTGGTGCAAGGTGCTCATGATCATGGGCTGCACAGAGCCCAACACCAGACCCAGCAAGACCGAGCACAAGCCCATAGTCCAGGGTGACTGCATGAAAGGGTAAATACCAAACAACAGCGCCGTGAGCAGCATGGCCACGGTGGTCACCACCCACTCGCGCAAGTGTGCTGCGATCAGCGGCAGCACCACGCGCACAGCCGCAGCGGCCAGGGCAAAAGCGCCCAGCAAAGTGCCGATGACAGAGGCGCTGAAACCGCGCTCATGGCCGATGACCGGGATGACAAAACTGTGCACATCCCAGCACGAGGACATGAACCAGTTCACCAGCAGCAGGCGCTGCATCATGGGCACGCGCAGCAAGTCCCATGAATTGCGCGGCTGCACTTGCCCCCGGTCTTGCGCGACGGGTAATTCCCGCGTGTAGCGCACCAGCGCCCATGAAGCCAATGGCAGCAAGGCCATGACCATGAAGGCCACGCGATATCCGGAAAAATCACCCTCCTGCCCACCGATGAGCCCACCTCCGTAATCAATGAGCAAGCCCGCTAAAAAAGGTCCCAGAAAATTAGACACAGCAGGGCCGATGGCCAACCAACTGAACACCTGCTTGAGTTCGGTGGCGTCACGCGCTGCATGACCCACATGACGCTGTAGCGCAATGGCCGCGGCCCCGGTCGCGCCCCCCGTCAGCAAAGCGCTCACGCACAACACCGGAAAAACCGGAAAAGCGACCGCCAAGCCCGCCCCGAGCGAAGACGCCATAACAGCCAGTCGAACCGGGCGTTTGAGGCCATGCCGATCCGCATAGCGCCCTGCGGGCAAAGCCAAAAAGACCTGAGTCAGCGCAAACAAGGCCAGCAAGAACCCCACCGCCAAGGGGCTATAGCCTTGATTCAAGGCCAGCAAAGGAGCGGCCAGTCGCGTGCCCGCCATGCAGGCGTGCAAGCAGATGTGGCCGCCAATCAGGCGTGCCAGAGCAAAGCGCACAGGTTTCGGGTTGACGGCGTGCACTAATCAGCGTCTTTATCAACCGGCAGCATCGCCTGCGATTGCTCATCCGACAGGGCTTCAACTTGGCGCAAGGCGCGGCCCATGGCGCGGCTGCGGGTCTCGGCACTGTTCAGCGTGTTGAGCACAGTTTCGGTTTGTGATTTGACCTTGGCCAACACGTCGCCAAACTTGCCAAACTCGGTCTTGACCGCGCCCAACACTTGCCACACCTCGCTGGAGCGTTTCTCCAACGCCAGCGTGCGAAAGCCCATTTGCAGGCTGCTCAACATCGCCAACAAAGTGGTTGGGCCTGCAAGGGTGATGCGGTGCTCGCGCTGTAAGACCTCCATCAAGCCGGGACGGCGCAGCACTTCGGCGTACAGACCTTCCGTGGGTAAAAACAAAATGGCGAAGTCTGTGGTGTACGGGGGCTCTACGTATTTCTCGGCAATGGACTTGGCCTCTAGCCGGATGCGCGCCTCCAGCGCCTTGCCTGCGGCCTCGGCCGCCACGACGTCGGCACGGCCTTGCGCGTCGAGCAAGCGCTCGTAGTCTTCGTTCGGAAACTTGGCGTCAATCGGCAACCACAGCGGCTCGCCGTTGTCAGATTTACCGGGCAGCTTGATGGCAAAGTCCACCACGTTCTTACTCCCGGGCCGGGTTGCAATTTGCACCGCATATTGGTCGGGCACAAACACTTGCTCCAGCAGGGCCGCAAGCTGCGCCTCACCAAACATGCCGCGCGTCTTGACGTTGGTGAGCAGGTGTTTGAGGTCGCCCACACCCTGCGCCAGGGTCTGCATTTCGCCCAGGCCTTTGTGCACCTGCTCCAGCCGGTCTGCGACTTGCTTGAAGCTCTCGCCCAGACGGGCTTGCAAGGTGGTTTGCAGCTTCTCGTCCACCGTGGCGCGCATTTCGTCCAGCTTGGCGGCGTTGCTGAACTGGAGTTGCTTGAGTTGCGCGTCCAGGGTTTCTCGCACCTCATTCATGCGGCGGGCGTTGGCTTCGCTCACGGCTTGCAGTTGTGTGGTCAATGTGTCCGAGAGTGTTTTTTGCAGCAGGGCGAGTTGCTGACCAAACGCATCAATCTGGGTGTTTTGCGTGCGAGTGGCTTCCGCGCCTTGCTGCACCAGCGTTTGTTGAAACGTGGCCAGGGTCTGCGTCAACTCTTGGCGTCCGCCGCGTGACGATTCGCTGATCTCGCGCCGCAGCTCTCGCTCCAGGCGCTCGGTGTTGGTGTTGAGCGCGCCCAGCAACTCGGCACGGCTGCCATCGTCAGGTGGCGCTTGTGGCTTGCGCAACAGCAGCCACAGCAAGAGCAGCAGGTTCGCGGCTGCGAGTGTGATCAGGGTCAAAGTTGGCCAGTCGTTCATGCGCTAATTCGCATCAAGCGGCGTTAAGCGGTGTTAAGGCCTTGCCATGGGTGAAGAAGGCAATCAGGTTGTCTGCCGCCAAGTTAGCCATGGCCAGTCGCGTGGGAACGCTGGCGCTGGCGATGTGCGGGGTCAACACCACATTGGGTACGGTGAGCAAATCTGGGTGAATGGCGGGCTCGCCCTCAAATACATCCAGCCCCGCTGCGGAAATGCGTCTGTCACGCAGAGCAGCAGCCAGGGCGGCGTCATCGACAATGCCGCCGCGTGCGATGTTGACCAGCGTGGCGGTGGGTTTCATCAGTGCCAGCTCGGCAGCACCAATGGCGTGATGAGACGATGCCGAATACGGCAGCACCAGCACCAAATGATCGGCCGTTTTGAGCAGTTCTTCTTTGCTGACATAGCGGGCCTTGCAAGCGTCCTCGCTCGCCGCATCGAGGCGCGAGCGGTTGTGGTAAATCACGTTCATGCCAAAGCCATGAGCACCGCGCTTGGCGATGCCCTGGCCGATGCGGCCCATGCCGAGAATGCCGAGTGTGGCACCGTGGATATCAGAGCCAGCAAACATGTCGTAGCTCCACTTCGTCCACTGGCCCGCACGCAGGTAATGCTCGCTCTCAGTCATGCGGCGTGCGGTGGCCATCATGAGAGTAAAGCCGAAGTCGGCCGTAGTCTCGGTCAACACGTCGGGCGTGTTGGTGGCCAGCACGCCGGCCGCCGTCATGGCCGCGATATCAAAGTTGTTGTAGCCCACAGCCATGTTGGCGCAGATTTTGAGTTGCGGGCAAGCGGCCAGAACCTCGGCGTCAATGCGGTCGGTGCCGGTGGTCAAGGTGCCGACCTTGCCTTGCAACTTGTTGGTCAATTGTGCCTTGGACCAGGTTTCATCGGTCTGGTTACTGGTGACGTCGAAGACTTGCTCCAGCTTTTGCAGCACTTCAGGGAAGATGGCTCGCGCCACCAAGAGAGACGGTTTCATGATCGCTTCTTTCTTCAAAGTTTATCAAGGATTTTCAGTTTCCCGGCCCACCACGGGGTCAAGGCTGGCAACAGTGTTAGCGTCCAAATGACCACCCAGGCGGTCAGTGGCATGAGCAGACTCAGCTCAGGGAACTGAGCCACGGTCATCACGGCCAGTACTACGGGGATCACGCCCGTCTCACGCACGGCACACAAGAACAATTTTTCTTTGAGGCTGATGGCGCTGGGCAACAAGGAAAGGAAAACAGCCAAGGGTCTTGCAACCCCCATGAACAACAGCGAGACGGCCAAGCCGAGCAGGGCCGTATTCCCCAAGTCCTGCACCGCCACAAAGGGCCCCACCATCATGAAAATCGTGGGCTTGGCCACGCTCTCAATCTTGGTTTCCATGCTGTGAATCAAGGTGTGAAACGCTTGAGAGCCACGGTTGAGGTTACCCAGCAAACCGGCAATGAACGCAGCTAGAAAACCATTGCCATGAATCATTTGCGCCAGCAAAAAAGTAAGTAATGGTAGGCCCAACGCAATGGCAAAGTCATACATCGGCTCCGCAGCGCCGCTCTCATAGTGAGCGCGCTTGTAGCGCTCGAACAGAACCATACACAACCAACCGATCAGGCCTGCAAGGGTGCCAAAGAAAAATTGCTGACCCAACAACAGCAAGTTGCCCGCGCTGAACAGGCCTGAAGTCAGCCCACTCAAACCCTCCAGCTTGGCCCCACCCAGAATCAAAGCCGCCACAGCTGAGGTGAAGATGGCACCCACGGCGTCGTTGAGCGCGCTCTCGGCCACGGCCATATCGGAAACACGTCGGTACTCGGGCTTGATGACCAGCTGCTTCAAGGTCGGGATCAGGGCTGCGGGGTCGGTGGAGCCCAAAATAGCGGCCAGCAAAGCGGCTGTTTTGCCGTCCAGCCCCACCCACAACAGCAGCACGTAGGTGACGAGGAAGGTGATCAGATAGCCCACCACGGCGATCATCACCGTTGGATAGGCAATCTTCAAAAACTCATGGCGATCAATCTCATCACCGCCCGATTTCAAAATGATCGCGGCCAGCAAGGTACAGACCACGACAGCCAGCGTGAGCTGAACCGACAAGGGGGCTAGCGCGTCGTGCAGGACGATGCCCACCAGTAATTGAAGCGTGAAGTTGGGGAAGATCGTGCCTTCGGCGACCTTGCTGCACGCCCAGCCAAACCCCAAGAACAAACTGACGCACCACAGCGTGGCGGCGATAGCAGATTCAACCCCACCCAGATCATTAATGCGTGTCAACAACAGAGGTGCAAGCCCGTTCAGAAGCCAAGCAAGGCCAAAAAGAAGGCCGACTTTGAGATAGTTCATCGCCATGTCTTGTTCACACGAAAGGCGTGGACCACGGGTTCAAAGCTCGCAAGGTTGTGCCCCTTATTCCAACCAGTGCGTAAACTCTTCTGCGGGCACACGCGGCGTGTAAAAAGTATTGACCAAGGCATTCTCATCGGCATAGCCCAAGGCCATACCGCACACCAGCATTTCGTCAGGGCCTGCACCGATCAACGGCATGATGATTTTTGAAAATCCATTCCATGCAGCTTGTGGGCAGGTGTGCAAGCCGCGCGCACGCGCCGCAAGCATGAGGTTTTGCATGAACATGCCGTAGTCCATCAGCGAGCCCCGCCCCATCACCCGGTCCAGCGTGAACATGAGCCCGACCGGAGCGTCAAACAACTGGAAATTACGCTGGTGCTGAGCGTGCATCTTGTCCTTGTCACCTTTTTCAATGCCGAGCAGGCCATACAGGCTCCAACCATTTTCACGCCGCCGGTCGATATAAGGACTCACCCATTTCTGAGGGTAGTAATCGTATTCCTCCCGGTAGTCGGCGGCGAGCGCGGGGTTGGCCCGAAGGGCATCGTGAGCGGCACAGACTTGCTTCACCAAGGTGTCCCGCGTGGCACCTTGCAACACATAGACCTGCCAGGGCTGGGTGTTGGTGCCTGAGGGCGCACGGCTGGCCAGTTGGATCAGCTCTGTGATGAGTTGTCTGGGCACTGGTTGTTGGTTGAATGCACGGATGGACGTGCGCGAGTTGATGGCTTCATCGACGGACATAGGTGTTGTCATACAGGTGTTTACTTATTTAGGTTCTTGCACCTGATTTTGCCAGCCTATGTGAGCGACGCTATTGCGTCATGAATTTAGATGGCCCACTCTATTTTGCTGCAATGCAGCAAAATAGAGCTTGCAATTGATTTTGACGCCTCTACAATACTGTTTATGTTGCAATGCAGCATTTATTATTAGCCTACCCTTAAGGAGTTTGAGATGTTGACTGTTGATCAAGTAATTGCCGCACACAAAGCAAATGTCGAGACCCTGTTTGGTCTGACCAACACCGCCTTTGAAGGCGTTGAAAAGTTGGTTGAGCTGAACCTGAGCGCCTCGCGCGCCACACTGTCTGACGTAGCAAACCAAACAACCTCCGCCTTGAGCATTAAAGATGCCCAAGAACTGCTGGCACTGCAATCGAGCCTGTTTCAGCCTTTGGCTGAAAAAACAGCAGCTTACAGCCGCCACCTGTACGACATCGCCAACGGCACCAGCGCCGAGTTCGGCAAGGCTGTCGAAGCCCAAGCCAGCGAAGCACAGAAAAAAATTCAAAGCTTGGTGGAAAGTACCTCTTTGAACGCTCCCGCTGGCTCTGACACCACAGTGGCAGCTATGAAAAGCGCTGTGGCTGCTGCCAGCAATGCGATGGAGTCGGTTCAAAAGTCGGTGAAACAAGCCACCGAATTGATGGAATCTAACTTCAAAGCTGTAACGTCGAATGTTGCTAGTGCAGCCAAACCTGCTGCCAAAAAACGTTAATCAAAATATCAGGTGAATTCAAGGGAAAACCCTTATATAATTCACTCAATACAGAAATCTCTGATTTCTACTGGTTGTCTCCTCGGGTCTTTTCGTAACCTTCGGGTTCAGAGATCCTTCAAGGCCTCGTCTCAGGACGAGGCCTTTTTTTATCTGCTCGCGGCTTCAATGGCTGTTTTGAGTTGTGGCATGAGTGCAAGCATGGCCGCTCGGCCCGCCTGAATCGCCCTTCTCCTAGCGCCAAAATCAGCACTAGAGACGCCATTAAGTGCTGGCTTAACCACCACATCAGCATCTTTCAATTCCAACGCATTGATGCTCTTCCCCATGATGGTGAAGGTTTGCATCAGTATTTGGAGCGTATCACCTGCAGGATTGGATTCAGGAGCACTCGATATATCTACCGCAATCACTAGTTCCGCACCCATCTGGCGGGCATAGCGCACGGGTACCGGCGAAACCAAACCACCATCCACATACTCCCGCCCGGCAATGCGAACGGGCTGGAAGACAGCAGGCACCGCACTGGAAGCCCGAACCGCTGTCGCCGTATCGCCTCGCTGGAACAAAACCCCCACACCGCTATTGAGATCGGTCGCCACAATACCCAGTGGCAAATTCATGTCTTCAATGAGACGACCACTGACCATTGCCTGAACGTAACGTGCCAAGGCTTCGCCCCTTAGCATGCCTCGACTGAAGATGGGCAGGGTCCAATCCGCAAAGGTGGCCTCGTCCATGGATTCAGCCAGCTGTTGCAGCTGAGTTGGTGACTTGCCACTGGCATACAAGGCCGCGACGAGACTGCCCGCCGAGGTTCCCGTCACCAAAGCCGGTCGTATGTCCGCCTCCTCCAAGACTTGGATAACCCCAATGTGGGCAAACCCACGCGCCGCCCCGCCACCGAGTGCGAGCCCAATTTTTGGGAGTCTTTTGGGCGCGGGCATAGTGATCGAGATGGGTTTGTCAGATGACGTAACCACCGGGGACACAGCACATCCGCTTAAAAGTCCAAAACCTAATGTAATCACCATCACAGTCCAATTGGATGTAGATGAGTTATGATTCTTTTTATTGCGAATGATTCTTGTTTGATTTATCATTTACCTAATTCTTCTAAAAAATTAACCTGTATGAAAAAATTCCCTATTTCACTGATTGCAGGCGCTTTAATCGCGAGCGGAGCGGCACTCGCACAAACATCGGCGCAAACACTCAACATTTATTCCGCCCGGCATTACCCGACGGATGAAGCCTTGTACAGCAACTTCACAAAAACAACCGGCATCATGATCAACCGTGTGGACGCCGATGATGCAGGCATTCTCGCTCGTCTTAAAGCCGAAGGCAGCGCCTCACCGGCTGATGT
>CANCAO010000011.1 GCA_947374105.1 Comamonadaceae bacterium
CATGTACGTGAACAGGTATCACTCCAGTACGCCACACAATTACCGGGTATTTTGCTGTCGGCTGTTACTGGCATTCAGGCTTTGGGGCAGCTCGGCGACATGGTCAGCAATGTGACCCTCGGCCTGCCGCGTAGTCGTCAAGCTGAAACTGAGGCGGATGAGATGGGCGTTGAATTGGCTGCCAGAGCTGGATACGATCCACGCGCCGCGATCAGTTTGTGGCAAAAAATGAACCTCCAGGGTGGGGGACGGCAACCTGAATTCCTAAGCACCCACCCTTCACCTGAATCTCGGGAACAGGACTTAGCGATTACCAGTGAAAAGGTTATGAATCTTTATAAGGCCGCCAGTTCTCGCTAGGTGAAACACATTGAGATGCCCATTTTTAAGGGGCAAACCGGAGTATCCAAACAACCACGCCAATACAGATGATGCCAATGACGGCTGCACGCAAGCGACTTCCCGTGTTGTCCGTACTTGAAATCATCGGCTGGCTCACCTCCTTGTCACCGATAAGCATGGGGCGTATGAGATTTTCACGCTTGTGAAGCAAATAAACCAGAATAGCGATGACATGAACGGCCACCAAAACGATCAAAATAAATTGGCCAATGGCTGCGTGGTAAGTGGTTGCTTGAGTAACAAGTGCACTAGAGACCATCGAAGTGAATGGACCGCTAGCTGCGATCTCGTCATCACTGAATAAACCCGTCCCGACTTGAAGGAGTAAGAACAATAGCATGGCAACAACCGAGAGTGATCCCAGTGGGTTGTGTCCAACCAATAAGGCGGGGTCGGCATTTCCTCGCAAATAACGAATGAGCTTTGAGGGAGAGAAATGAAAAGCAGAAAAACGGGACCAATGACCTCCTACAATTCCCCATACTAGGCGAAACAGGAGCAAAACCAGAACATAGTAGCCCAGTAGGAAATGAAATTTCATGGCGTCACCACCGATCTTGCTGGTGACAAACAAGGCTACAACACCAATGGCTAATAACCAGTGGAAAATACGTGTTGGTAAATCCCATACCCTGATCGTGTGTTTCACTTAGAGCTCCTGTTTAAATTAAAAATAGAAAAAGCTAGGTGATTTCCCTAGGCTCAAAAAATAAGAAGAACTTTACCGCAGCTACTACACTCAGTATCAGTCCAGTCACTATTTTTTGAAAAAGGAAACCATGAAAGTCATTAGTTCTTTTGTTTTAGTTGCGTCAGCATTAGTGTTCAGCAGCACGGCAAGCGCTCAGTTTGCTAAACCTGAAGATGCCATTAAATACCGAAAAAGCGCATTGTTCGTGATGCAACAACACTTTGGACGAGTGGGTGCCATGGCTAATGGCCGCGTTCCTTTTGACGCCAAGGTCATAGCAGAGAATGCTGCGATTGCAGAGAGCATGTCCAAGTTGCCTTGGGCTGCATTTGTTGAGGGTAGCGATCAGGGCGAAACTCGTGCCAAACCGGAAATTTGGACAGAGCACGCCAAGTTCAAAGAAGCATCCGAGAAAATGATGGGTGAGATGGCAAAACTTTCGGTGGTGGCAAAAACAGGCAACATTGACAGTATCAAGGCAGCTGTTGGTGCGGTTGGCGGCTCGTGCAAGGCCTGTCACGACGCTTATCAAAAGAAGTGAATTGAGTGAAAAAACGGTGCATCAAGCACCGTTTTTTTTGACACGTACAGGACTCAAGACTGGGCCAGCAGTGTCTCAATCAGGTGATGTAGCTCCGCAAAATCAGGCTCCCCAATATAGCGCTTAACAATTTCTCCCTGCTTGTTGACGACATAGGTTGTTGGCGTCAAGCGCACGTCACCCCAAGCCTTGGCTACAGCCCCGGTGTTGTCAATCGCCACCTTGAAAGGGAGCTTGCGGGTCTCAGAAAAATTAACGACATAACTGGGCGGGTCGTAGCTCATAGCGACGGCGACGGTGTCAAAACCGCGCGCCTGGTACTTGTTGAAGGTGTCAATCACTCGGGGCATTTCAGCCACACAGGTGGTGCAACTGGTGGCCCAAAAGTTGACCAGTGTAACTTTTCCCTTGAAATCAGCTGTACTCTTTTTAGTGCCGTCAAGCAGCACAAAAGTGGTTTCAGGTGCAGTAGTGCCATTAGTGGGCAGGAAAAGCATCCAGCCCACCACCAACGCCGCAAAGATTGAGGCAAGATACAGAATTCGTTTCATATCAAAGGTGCTTTCATGGATCGTCGAGAGTTTAATTCGTTTTGCATGCCCACGGTGCTGACGCTTCTGGCCGTGGTGCACGGCAGGGCACAAGCCCTAACCTTGGCGGACTTGAGTAGCGGTGACGCTTCACGGGCGCTCAAAGTTGCTCTGGAGCAGGGGGCGAAAGCATCGGTTAGTTTGCTTGGCAAGACGGATGGATTCCTGGGTAATGAAAAAGTTCGTATTCCTTTGCCCGGCTACCTTAACAACGCCAGCCAGCTGTTGCGAACATTCGGGATGGGCCAGCGCCTAGATGATTTGATCACGTCGATGAACCGGGCGGCGGAGTCAGCTGTACCTTTGTCACTTGATTTGTTGTTGGGAGCTGTCAAGAATATGAATGTTGACGATGCGAAAAAAATACTGAGTGGTGGCGATACTTCTGTGACCACCTTCTTTAGTGAGAGAACCCGTTTACCGCTTGGCGAAAAATTTCTACCAATGGTGACCAAGGCTACTGAAAAGATAGGTTTGGCCGCGAACTACAACCAGATCGCGAGCAAAGCGGTTGAACTGGGTCTGATGGCTAAAGAGAATGCCAGCATTCAGCAATACGTTACTGTCAAATCATTGGATGGTTTGTACCTCATGATTGGCGAGCAGGAAAAGAAAATTCGACAAGACCCCGTAGGCACCGGCAGCGCATTGCTCAGCAAGGTCTTTGGGGCGCTGAAATAAGTTGTAGTCAGCAACTTGTGCCCAGAGTTCAAACCGAGCTTTGATGATAATCAAGGCATGATTAATCGTTTTCTCGGGCCAATGCTCGTGCTCTTGCTTGGGTGCAGTCCGACGTTTAATTGGCGTGAGACGCATTGGGTGCAAGACGTAGACTTGAAAGTTATGTTGCCTTGCAAGCCAGATGAAGGTAGTCGACCCATGAATGTGGTGGGTCAGACGCTCACTTTGCACATGATGGGCTGTGAGGCAGGGGGGGAGCTCTTTGTTGTTGCCATGGTTGATGTGAAAGACACGAGTCATGCGGTTGAAGTCCAACGTCAATGGCAGCTCGCCATGTTGGGCAACATGCAGGCAACAGGAGATGGCGTCATCCTGAAACAGGATTTCGACTTTCGGGGCGCCAGTGGGCTGCCCGCCCCCGCACGAATACACGCCAAAGGTAAACGTGACAATGGGCAGTCACTGAGCGCGCAAGCGATTTGGTTCGCCCGTGGCGTGCGGCTTTATCACGCCGCTGTTTACGCAGACAAGTTGGATGCAGAAGCGACACAGACATTTTTTGAAGGGCTCCACTTCCCATGAATTTACTGCCGCGTCGAGCTGCCATCGTGGTGTTTTTGGCCTTTGCCTTCTCTTATTTTTTATCGACCTTGATTCGAGCCATCACGGCTACTTTGTCCCCGGCACTCACCCAGGAGTTTGCGCTGAATGCGCGTGATTTGGGATTGTTGGCAGGGGGCTATTTTCTGGGTTTTGCAGTGACTCAATTGCCTCTGGGCCGCTGGTTAGATCGACATGGTCCAGGCCGGGTGATCCTTTGTTTCCTCGGTGTAGCGGTATTGGGTTGCCTGGCATTTGCACAGGCGACTAGTTTTGGCGGCTTGTTGTTGGCCCGTATGCTGTGTGGTGTGGGGTTAAGTGCTTGTCTGATGGCGCCCTTGACAGGCTATAGGCGCTGGTTCTCAGCACCCAGCCTGTTGCGCGCCAATTCATGGATGCTGATGACAGGCTCATTCGGTTTGGTGGCCTCGACCTTGCCGGTGCAATGGCTGGTACCCGTAGTCGGCTGGCGGGTGCTATTTATGGGGTTGGCAGTTTTGGTGCTCCTTGCTATGGCGATGATTGCGTACAAAGTGCCCGCATGGCAAAAAGGGCAGGGCGTAATCGGAGGCGAACCGAAGACAGACGACAACAGTTACCGTGAAGTATGGAAGAGTCAGTATTTCAGGAAAATGGCTACAGTTGGATTTTTCAACTATGGCGGGTTATTGGCCATCCAGACGCTGTGGGCCTCTCCCTGGATGATGCAAGTGTCTGGTTACACGGCTATGCAGGCGGCTACCAGCATGTTTTGGGTTAACGTGTCCATGCTCAGCACGTTTTGGTTGTGGGGCATGATCAGTCCGTGGTTGGTGCGCAAGGGCTGGGATGCAGAGTGCCTGATAGGCATAGGCTTACCATTGAGTTTCCTATTGCTTGCCCTTAACATCACCTGCGGGCAGACTTATTCGGAGATTTCAGGCGTATTGATTGCCCTGTATTGCATGAGCTGCACCGTGGTTGCACTCGCACAACCTGCCGTTGGTTTGGCTTTCCCCGCTCATCTGGCTGGGCGGGCGTTATCGGCATATAACCTTGTGATTTTCACAGGGGTATTTTCCATGCAATGGGGTATCGGTTTGTTGATTGATGGGTTTGGTGCACTGGGCTGGTCTAGGAGCCTGTCTTACCAAGGTGCCATGGCCGTATTTTTAACGATAGGTGTTGCCTCCTACGTGAACTTTATATCGTCCAAACGACACGGGAAAAATCAAAAACCCCATGCATAACCTCATATTTATCGTCGCGCATGCACCCCTCGCCAGTGCGTTGCGTCAATGTGTGGCACATGTATTTGCAGAACGAATGGAAATGGTGCAAGCCTTGGATATTGCGCCGGAGTGGTCTGCGTCGCAAAGTCTGACCCAAGCTCAAAATATTCTGAACCCTTTTGATCGCAACCCTGTACTGTTGCTGACTGATGTGATGGGTGCAACGCCTTATAACGTTGCACGGCAAGTGATGAATAACAGGCAAGGTTATGTGTTAGCTGGCGTCAATTTGCCAATGCTGTGGCGTGCCGTAGCCTATCAACAAGAACCGATGGATAAATTGTTGGAAAAAGCGTTGCACGGAGGCGTGCAGGGCATCATGCAAGTCGATGTCAAAATGGCACAAGAACAGAATAGCAAAGGTCAAAAAAATGAGCAAGGAAACGATCACCATCAGCAATAAACTGGGTCTGCACGCTCGTGCGTCAGCCAAGCTGACCAAGCTGGCCGGCAGTTTCCCTTGTGAGGTCTGGATTAGCAAGGGAGAGCGCCGCATTAATGCAAAAAGTATTATGGGCGTGATGATGCTGGCCGCAGGTATTGGCTCGTCGATTGAGTTGGAAACCCTGGGCGATCGCGAGCAGGAGGCTATGACGGCTTTGTGCAACTTGATCAACGATAAATTCGGAGAGGGCGAATGACCTTTTCCATCCACGGCTTGGCGGTGGGGGGCGGCATCGCCATTGGGCGGGCGGTAGTGGTGGCCGCTAGCAGGGTGAATGTGGCGCATTATTTCATTGAGCCGGGAGATGTGCGTGAAGAAATTGAACGCATTCGGTGTGCACGTGATGTCGTGATAGATGAAATACACCGGATGCAAGAAAGCATCTTGCTCATGGGGCCCAAAGATGCGCCTCATGAGCTCAAAGCCCTACTCGATGTTCATCTGATGTTGTTGCAGGATGAGGAGCTTGTCAAAGGCGTGAAAGACGCCATTACCGATCGACTTTACAACGCGGAGTGGGCGTTGCTCACGCAGCTTGAGGTGATTTCACGTCAGTTTGATGAAATGGAGGACGAATACTTGCGAGAACGCAAGGCCGATCTCGAACAAATCGTGGAGAAACTGCTGCGTGTCATGCAAGGGCAAACGAATGCCACGATGGGGAAGTTGAGCGCATTGGTGCAGCGTAAACCGGCCCAATCCACCCAAGACGGTCTGGATGTGTCTTTGGTACTGGTGGCGCATGATCTGTCACCCGCCGATATGCTGGAATTCAAGCAAGGAATCTTCACCGGGTTTGTTACAGATGTTGGAGGGAAAACCTCGCACACCGCCATCGTGGCGCGCAGCATGGGCATCCCCGCTGTAGTTGGCGCACGCGCAAGCAGTCAATTGGTTCGTCAGGATGACTGGATCATTATTGACGGTGATGCCGGGGTTGTCGTGGTGGACCCTTCACCCACCATCTTGGCAGAGTACCAACTCAAGCAGCGCCAGTTCATTCAGAATCGTCTACAGTTGTCAGACGTACGCGACTTGCCTGCTGTGACACTGGATGGGCAAGTGATTCACCTGCTTGCTAATATTGAACGACCTGACGATACAGCTGCGGCTATGGCATCCGGCGCAGTGGGGGTCGGTTTGTTTCGCAGCGAATTCCTGTTCATGGGGCGTCTGGACCAACTCCCTGATGAAGACGAACAGTACCAAGCCTACCGCCTAGCAGTTGAGGGTATGCAAGGCTTGCCGGTGACCATACGCACCGTGGATGTGGGGGCCGATAAACCATTGGATGGTTCACTCAAACTGGAGTCACACCTGAACCCGGCGCTCGGTCTACGCGCCATTCGCTGGAGCTTGACCGACCCACCCATGTTTCTTACCCAGTTGCGAGCTATCTTGCGAGCGGCGGCACATGGGCCCGTCAAGATGCTGATCCCAATGTTGGCGCACTTAAATGAGATCCGTCAGACACGTGCCCTGCTGGCACAGGCAAAGCTTGAGCTTGAACAGTCAGGACAGCCTTTTGGAGAAATCGAACTCGGCGCCATGATTGAAATTCCAGCGGCCGCGTTGACGCTCAAAGTGTTTTTGAAGTATTTCGACTTCCTGTCGATCGGCACCAACGATCTGATCCAGTACACACTCGCCATTGATCGTGCCGACGAATCCGTTTCACATCTGTACGACCCAGCACATCCCGCCGTACTGCGTCTTGTGGCCGATACTATTGCTGAAGGACTGGCGCAGGGTAAAGAGGTGAGTGTTTGTGGCGAAATGGCGGGGGACGTCAACATGACACGCCTCCTGCTGGGTTTGGGTTTGCGTAGCTTTTCCATGCACCCGTCGCAAATTCTGACAGTCAAACAGGCTGTGTTGAACGCTGATGTCGGCCAGTTGCAGAGCTGGGCGCAAACCGTTCTTGCTCACGAAGAACCCGCTACACTTTTGGCGGGTTAGTTCTGAGAGGGTCTAAAACCCGCTCGCCTGTCGCGCTTCGCACCCTGGCGTAGCGCGCGAATGGTTTCCAGAAGAAGCGTGAAAGCGACCACCAACAGTGGTAGCAGAAGAGCGCTCTCTTGGTGCCACCCGTACAGCAGCGCGAAATGACATCCATACACTAGGCCGCTGCCAGCAAGTGCCAAGCCAGTAGCGTTTGACATGCTGCGTTGGGGTGAGATGAACAAGCCGAGAGCGGGCAGCAAAGCGATCAGCATCAGCAGTCCGCAAGCCATGATGTTCGATGCCTTGAGCAACAAACCTTGCGCCAAAGACTGGTGGACCAGTGCCAGCACATTGACGCCCTTCATCTCACCTACGGG
This sequence comes from Comamonadaceae bacterium, assembly GCA_947374105.1. Classification (GTDB taxonomy): domain Bacteria; phylum Pseudomonadota; class Gammaproteobacteria; order Burkholderiales; family Burkholderiaceae_C; genus CANCDA01. Next base: position 7,543 of record CANCAO010000011.1, read on the forward strand.
GGTTAGTACCCTATCGGTGAAGAAGGCGGTACTGCCTACAAAAATGGTTTTATCTCGGAAGGTTGCAGCGTCCAGGGTCTTGCCCCCGGCTCCCAGCATGGCTTGAGCAACGCGAGAGAAAGGCAGGCTGACAACTGGGTCGTGATTGCTTGGGAAATATAAATGCATAGCCCCGTCTTTGTCCACGGGGATGCTCATTGGCCCGACTTGCACCAGTGCGGACGTGGTCATGGACACTGAGGGTAAAGGCTCTTTCGGAAAGTGTGCAGCCAGTGAAATGGCAGGCAGCACTTGCTTATCAAAGCGGTGAAACAAGGGAATACGACGAAGCAGACCATCCTGTTCAGGAATGGCCGAGACAACACCTAGGTGTGCATGGTTTGGGGCTGGTTGCGTGAAAAAGGGACGAGGGGGTTGTACTGAGGGCCAGGACTCTAGCGGTACATCGCTAGGCACTGACCAAGTCAGACCTTGCATCGACAAATTTGCCTGCGCCGCTTGTTCCGGGGCATCCAGGCGCGCGGCGGTGGCGAGCACCACGTTAGCGTTGCGGTGAATGGATTCACGAAAGGCATCATCTCCGGGTCGAGGGTCAAAAAGCACCAGATCAAACGCGACGGCGCGTGCGCCCATGTCGCTTAAGTAGTCCACGAGCAGTGCATAGGTGTCGCGTGAATAAGGCCAGTTGCCAAAGTACGGCTTCATGGCATCCAGCGAGGCATCGTCGATATCGATGACCAGTGCCTCGGTGAAGTGGTGCTGACGCGCCGTCAGGCGCAGCTGCGCGTCCAGCGTCAATTCTTCGAGTCTCTGCAAAAGAGGCGTTGCGCTTAAACCCCAAGCCAGAACCAAGGCAGTGACGGGGATCCATAAGATCTCACGACACCGGACAAGGCGTTTTAACATGCGCATTTCTTGAGCAAGGGTCGGTTAAGGCCGAACCAACTTAGAGCAGTAAGGGCAGAAGCAGCGGCAGGAGATGCCAATAATTAACTTCCGCAGGGACGTCAATTTTTTGAGGAGTACCAAAGGGGCCTGCAAAACCATCGTCGTCAATCGTCTTGATTCGCATGAAGTAAATGCCTGGTGCAGGTCGATCAAGCTGTACCTGATTTTCCGTAAGGATACGATCCACCACAGGTTTGCCGAAGCCCGACTCATTGGCCAATTGAAGCTGGTATTTGGCCCCAGGATCACCGGCGCGCCAGCGGAATGTCAGATGTTTGTCATCCATGTTGGGCGCTTCGGCTTGGGGGCTGTCGGGGATTTTGCGCTGGGTAAAGCTTTGGCTGTCGCCAAACGGGCCATGATCCGCACCGGCGGCGATGGAGGCCACGCGCCAGTGGTATTTTCCTGGCTCAAGCGTTACGCTGTGCTCAGTGCCAGTCACGCTAGGCAAATCGGTCAGCAGGTTTGAAAAATCAGCTTGGGTCGAGACTTGCACATGGTAGGCTTGTGCGGCTAGCGAATTGCTCCAACGCAGCTTGGTTGCTGGGCCATAGGCCTTCGCTCCTTCAAGAGGCTCGCTCACAAAAGGTGCTTCAGGACGAGCCTTGAGAATGAATTCTTGATCCGCGTTCAAGCCCTCCAAGCCTCCTTGGTCGATGCCACGCACCCGTAGCACATAGCGACCATCTGGCAGATCAGCCCACTTTGCGCTGGGCGTTGGAAACACGCCATCCAGCAAGAGGCGTTCAAACGTCTTGTCTGCAAAAATTTGGGCGCGGTAGCGCGTTGCGTTAGCCAAACTTGACCACTGAAAGCGCAGCGGTACACGTTCAACACGTTTATCGACACCATTCAGATTGGGCGCTACCAGCAGCGCCACGGGTGTACTTGCAGCGCCTCCCGGAACGGCGGATGTGCCAAATCCTGCGGGCACTAGTACGGGTGTGCCCACAGCGCTGGCCTGTACCGCCCCTTCAAGTACTTCGCTGCGACCCATTTGGTCAGTCGGGTCAACGCTGGCACGGAAATCAGTGCCACGGACAGCCAGATTCACAGCACGCGATTTGATTTCATACCGCCCGGCTGTTGGCGATTGTTTCGCCACTTGCGTATCCAAGGCGCCTTGCTGGAGTTCCATCACCGTTTGTGCCACCCCTGATTTGCCCAGCATCACCATCTCGGACAGGACCAGTCGGCTCTTTGGTGTGAGCAGCAGTCGTGAACCGTCAATAAACCGAATGGAGATGGTGGCGTCGGCCCCGGTTTCAATCGCGTCACCTGTCTGTAGTCGTACCGCTTTGTCCAACGCTTGCGCCGTGCCATTCAGCGGGGTTCGCGTGACTGAACCTTGTAGATGAAGCACCTCAGCCTCCACCGCTTCCCTTTTCAGTAGGGCAACCGGCAGTCGTAGCTGAGTGCCCGGCGTGAGCTGCTTAGGCTCTCCGATCTTGTTCTGTTTTTGCAGACCCGGCCATTTTTTCGTGCTGATTAAATAGGTTTGGCTGATGTTGCTCAGCGTGTCGCCGGGTTTGACCATGTACAGCCAATCTGCGTCTGTCGCAGCAGCCACAGCGCCTGCGGCTTGTGCCTGAGGCAGACAAAGCAGTGTCAAGCTAAGCAGCAGGGCGCGATTAAGTAAAGGCGAAAAAAATGGTGAAGACATAAGTCTCTCCGGTTGAAAAAATTGCGGATAGAGCGTAGCAAATGCTTACACCGAGTGTAACGGGCACATAGCCTTATAGATTGATTGCGAATCGGGTGTTAACTTGAACATTAGCCTCTTAATTCGTGGTGTGTGTGACTTTGTCGGCAGTTAGCCAGATTTCAACTTAAGAGCGCTGGAGTTTGAAACTTGCGATGCACGCGCCTAGATATCTGGGGAAGTTGCACGAGGCCCATGCGAACCCCTGGTTTCAGATGGGGGTGTGCTATGGTTCCCAAAGATCAATCCACATGAAGAAAACAATGCCCAACGTGGATGCCGTCCCCGAAGATCGGGAAGACTCGTGGCTTAAAAAGCTTGGCCCGGGGCTCATCACGGGCGCTGCTGACGATGATCCCAGTGGAATAGCCACGTACTCGCAAGCGGGCGCACAGTTTGGGTTCAACATGCTCTGGACCGTGCTGTTTACTTACCCTTTAATGGTCGGTATTCAAGTGGTTAGCGCCAGAATTGGGCGGGTCAGTGGGCATGGACTCGCCACCAATATTCGTCGCCACTACCCGGCATGGCTGTTGTATAGCGTGGTCGGCCTGTTATTGGTCGCAAATACGATCAATATCGCAGCCGATGTTGCTGCCATGGGCGACGCCTTGAAATTGATTGTTGGCGGCCCCGCACAAATTTATGCGGTGATCTTCGGCCTAGTGTCCCTACTACTTCAGGTGTTCATTCCTTACAGACGTTATGTGCGAATCCTGAAATGGCTCACCCTGACTTTGTTGGCCTATGTGGCCACGGTCTTTGTTGTAGACATTCACTGGTCACAGGTACTGGTGAGGGCGGTGGCGCCACATATGTCTTGGCAGCCCGAGTACATCACGACGGTGGTGGCCGTGTTCGGCACGACCATCAGTCCTTATTTGTTTTTCTGGCAAGCGTCGCAGGAAGTCGAAGACCAATTGGCAGACCCTCGCGCTCAGCCCTTGATAAGGGCTCCTCAGCAGGCGGAAACCAACTTGAGACGCATCAAGCTGGACACCTATGTCGGCATGGGTTTTTCGAATTTGGTGGCCTTTTTTATCATCCTGACCACTGCAGTGACGCTCAATATGCATGGGATTACCGATATTCAGACCTCAGCACAGGCGGCAGCGGCGCTGCGCCCCATTGCCGGCGAATTTGCCTTCATGTTGTTTAGTCTTGGCATTATTGGCACCGGATTACTTGCGATTCCGGTCCTGGCTGGCTCTTCCGCCTATGCCATGGCGGGTGCTTTCAAATGGAAAAATAGTCTTGAAAGAACGCCGATGAGGGCCAAGCAGTTTTACGGCATCATCGCTGTCTCGACGCTGATCGGCATTGCGCTGGGTTTTACGGCGATTGATCCAGTCAAAGCCTTGTACTGGAGTGCCGTTTTCAATGGCGTCATTTCTGTCCCCATCATGGTTGTGATGATGTTGATGGCAGTCCGGCCTGAAATCATGGGTCAGTTCGTCATTACGACCCGACTGAAAGTCATGGGCTGGTTGGCTACGCTGGTAATGGCTGCAGCGGTGTCAGCCATGCTGTTGACCCTATGAAGATGAGGTGAAGATCGTCGGCATGGGGTTCAATACCTGCGCCGCCTGTTGGTCTGCATGGTAGCTGCTGCGCACCATGGCCCCCACGGCAGCGTGGTTAAAGCCCATTTCATAGGCCTTGGTCTCGAACATCTTGAAAGTGTCGGGGTGCACATAGCGGCGCACCGGCAGGTGGCTTGAGCTGGGAGCCAGGTACTGGCCGATGGTGAGCATCTCGATATCGTGGTCGCGCATGTCTTGCATGACTTGCAGGACTTCTTCGTCCGTCTCGCCCAAGCCCACCATGATGCCGCTCTTGGTCGGCACGTTCGGGTGCAGGGCCTTGAATTTCTTGAGGAGGTTGAGTGAGAACTGGTAGTCCGAACCGGGTCGAGCCTCTTTGTACAGACGCGGCGCGGTCTCCAGGTTGTGGTTCATCACATCGGGCGGTGCGGCTTGCAAAATCTTCAGCGCACGGTCGTCACGACCTCTAAAGTCAGGCACCAGCACCTCGATCTGCGTCTTGGGCGATAGCTCGCGGATGCGGCTGATGCAGTCCACAAAATGCTGGGCCCCCCCATCGCGCAAATCATCACGGTCCACACTGGTGATGACGACGTAGCTGAGCTTGAGCGCGGCAATGGTGTTGGCCAGGTTTTGCGGTTCGTCCGCGTCCAGCGGGTCCGGCCGCCCGTGGCCGACATCGCAAAACGGACAGCGGCGCGTGCACTTGTCGCCCATGATCATGAAGGTCGCCGTGCCCTTGCCAAAGCACTCGCCGATGTTGGGGCAAGAGGCCTCTTCGCACACCGTCACCAACTTGTTGGCGCGCAAGATGTCTTTGATCTCATAAAACCGGGTGGTCGGGCTGCCGGCCTTGACGCGAATCCAGTCGGGCTTCTTCAACACCTCGCCCGGTACCACCTTGACCGGGATGCGCGACAGCTTGGCGGCGGCCTTTTGCTTGGCGCTGGGGTCGTAATTTTCGGTGCTTTGCGCGGTGCGGACGACGTCGGAGGTGCTCATTATTTTTTACCGTTCGCCCTAAGCCCGTCGAAGGGCTGGGTTATTTGTTTCACTGGAAGGGCTCAGGGTGAGAGTTGGCTCACTAGCCTTTGACTGAAGACATCGGCAGCTTCCTGCCAAGTCACGTTGATCCCGATTGTACGAAGATCCACCGTTTTCAGTCCGGCGTAGCCACAGGCGTTGATCCGGGTAAAGGGCTCCAGGTCCATCGCCACGTTCAGCGCCACGCCGTGGTAGGTGCAGTGGCGGCTGACCTTGATGCCCAATGCGGCGATTTTGCCTAAATGGGGGTCAGATTCCAATTTCCGCAAGCCCAGTTGTTCGGATGTGAACTCAGCAGGCAGTCGCGCATGCGAAAACGGCGCGTCCAGCCGCACATAAATGCCTGGCGCGCCGCGCACCCGGTGGCCGGTGACGCCGTAGTGCATCAGCGTACGGATCACCGCCTCTTCGATCCGATACACGTATTCCTTGACGAAATAGCCCGCGCGCTGCAAGTCCAACAGCGGGTAGGCCACCACTTGGCCAGGGCCGTGGTAGGTCACTTGCCCGCCCCGGTTGGTTGGCACCACTGGGATGTCTCCCGCGTTTAAAACATGCGTAGCCTGCCCCGCCAGGCCCTGCGTAAAGACTGGGAAATGCTCACAAATCCATAGCTGGTCGTGGCTGTCTTTATTGGTCTGCAGGCCTCTTTGACTTGTAAACGCCTGCATGGCGGCGTAGGTGGGCTCGTAATCTACGCGACCCAGCGGAGAAACATCGAGCGTCATCGGGTTTTACAACACCACCTTCACCATCGGATGCGTGGACAGCGTGCGGTAGAGCTCGTCGAGCTGCTCGCGGCTGGTGGCGTTGATGGTGAGGGTCACGCCCAGGTAGTTGCCGGCCTTGCTTTCGCGCAGCTCGATGGTGCTGGCGTCAAAGTTGGGGTCAAACTGGCGCGCGATCAGGGTGAGTGCGTGGACAAAGCCCTCGGCCTTCGACCCCATGACCTTGATAGGGAAGCGGCAGGGGTATTCGATCAAGGAGTCAGTAGGTGCCATTGAGAATTGATTGCTGCAAAAAAGAGCTGCTTGTGCTTGTAAATAAAGGTCTACAGACGATTTTGTCTTAAATTTACTTGAGCCAACCGCGCTTGCGGAAGTACCACATGGGCACCAGTGCACTGGCCAGCATCAGCCCCAGCGCGAACGGGTAGCCGCTTTGCCAGTCCAGCTCGGGCATGAACTTGAAGTTCATGCCGTAGATGCTGGCAATCAAGGTGGGCGGCAGCAGCGCCACGCTGGCTACCGAGAAGATTTTTATGATCTTGTTCTGGTTGATGTTGATGAAGCCGACGGTGGCGTCCATCAAGAAGTTGATCTTGTCGAAGAGGAAGGCGGTGTGCGAGTCCAGTGAGTCGATGTCGCGCAGCAGCTGGCGCGCGTCCTCAAACTGCTCGCCCGTCAGCATCTTGCTTCGCATCATGAAACTGACCGCGCGGCGCGTGTCCATCACGTTGCGGCGGATGCGCCCGTTCAGGTCCTCCTGGTGGGCAATGGCACC
>CANCAO010000012.1 GCA_947374105.1 Comamonadaceae bacterium
CGACCCCCAGGTACTTCACCGGAATCAGCCCTTGGTCGTGGTACATGGCCACCACCACATCAAACTCGCCCGGTTCACCCTTTGAAGCGCGTGCACGCATGAACACCGTGTCCGGTGCCCACGGGCCGCTGACGTTCATCCCCTGCTGACGCGCCGCCTCCATCGCCGGGGCGATGATCTCGATCTCTTCGCGCCCAAACAAGCCGCCCTCGCCCGCATGGGGGTTCAAGCCCGCCACCCCGATACGGGGTGCACGACCCAGCACGGCGTGCAGCGCGTCGTGCGTGATGCGCAGGGTTTGCAGCACTTGCTCAAACGTCACCGCCTCAATCGCCTCGCGCAGGGACATGTGAATGCTAACCAGCACCGTGCGCAGTTCATCATTGGCCAACATCATGCGCACCGGCAACTCGGCCACCGGCTTGCCCCCATGCTCAGCCGCCAGCGCCTGTAGCAATTCGGTGTGGCCGGGAAAAGCATTAAAGGGTGGCCCCGCCGCCGCCAAAGCCTCTTTGTGCAGCGGCGCGGTGACGATGGCAGCCACCTCGCCCCGCAGCGCTGCCTGCGCCGCCCAGACCACACAGCGCCCGGCCAGATCACCCGCCACAGCGCTGATTTTTCCATAAGGGACGGGCACAATCAGCTCCTGAATCGATAGCACAGACAGGCAATGGGGTGGCAGTGTCAGAGCCTCAGCAGGCCGCTCGATCACGACCAACGGCAACACCATCTCACCCGCTCGCCGCATCAATTGCGTGGCGCGCCGCAGCGTGCTCACATCCCCCACCACAAAGCAGCCTTGGGTCAGCTCAGGCGCATCTCGAAAGGCTTTGGCAATGATTTCTGGGCCGATGCCCGCAGCGTCGCCCAGGGTGATGGCAATGGGTTTTTGTTGAATGCTTGGCATGTTGGACTCAGGCCGGGTTGTCGATCTCAATGTACTCGTGCGCCAGTCCCAGCTGCGCCGCCACATGCGCGGCCACCGCGGGTGCGCCATACCGCTCGCTGGCATGGTGGCCGCAGGCAATGAAGGCCACGCCACACTCACGCGCCAGGTGCGCCTGCGGCTCCGAGATTTCGCCGGTGATGAAGGCATCGGCGCCGGCGGCGATGGCCGCTTCAAAATAATTTTGAGCACCACCAGTGCACCACGCTATTTTTTTAATAGCTTCTTGTGGTTTATTGATAAGGGTTACAGGCCTATTTAATGATTTTTTCACATGCAAGGCCAAATCGGCAGCACTGACAAAACCCGCTTCACTCTGCCCCCCCGTTCGCACGCCGATGAAGCCCAAGTCCTGCTCGCCAAAGCGGGCGCTGGCAGTCAAGCCCAGCTTCAAGCCCAGTTGTGCGTTGTTGCCCAGCTCAGGGTGCGCATCCAGTGGCAGGTGGTAGGCGAACAGGTTGATGTCGTGCTCCAGCAGCAAGGCCAGGCGCTGCTTCATCCAGCCGGTGACACGTCCATCTTGCCCACGCCAGAACAGACCGTGGTGCACAAAAATCGCATCGGCCTGCGCGGCAATTGCCGCTTCAATCAGCGCCCGGCTGGCCGTCACCCCCGAGACGATTTTGCGCACCTGCGCTGCGCCCTCGACCTGCAAGCCGTTGGGGCCATAGTCACGAAAGCGCTCGGGCTGCAGCAGCGCGTCAAAGGTCTGGAGGAGGTGTTGACGGTCAATCATGGTCGCAATTGTCGGTCAGTCCACCCCTGCCGCTCTACAATTTCGGCATGAAACGATTTTGGCTACTTTTCTCCCAGTCCGTCACCGTCCTGCTGGCGGCATATTTTGTTGTTGGCACACTCAAACCGGAGTGGCTGGGCAAGACCCCGTCGCTGTCTGGGGCCGTAGCGCTGATCCAGGCGCCGAGTGAGCCCAATGCCCCACCGCCGCCCGGCAGCCTCAGAGTCGCCGCACAAAAAGCATCCTCTGCCGTGGTGAGCATCAACACCAGCAAGGCGGTACGCAAAAATCCCAACGCCAACGACCCCTGGTTTCGCTTCTTTTTTGGTGACCAGAGCAACGAACCTCAAGTGGGCCTGGGCAGTGGCGTCATCGTCAGTGCCAACGGCTACATCTTGACCAACAACCATGTGGTGGAGGGTGCTGACGAGATCGAGGTCATCCTCAATGACAACCGCCATGCCCGCGCCAAGGTGATTGGCACCGACCCTGACAGCGACTTGGCAGTCCTGAAAATCGAGCTCGACAAGCTGCCTGCCATCGTATTGGGTAACTCCGAGGCGCTACAGGTAGGCGACCAAGTGTTGGCCATTGGCAACCCCTTTGGTGTCGGCCAGACGGTGACCAGCGGCATCGTCAGCGCACTGGGGCGCAACCAACTCGGCATCAACACCTTTGAAAACTTCATCCAGACCGACGCCGCCATCAACCCTGGCAACTCGGGCGGAGCGCTGGTGGACAGCAACGGTCATCTGCAAGGCATCAACACGGCCATCTACTCCCGCTCGGGCGGCAGCATGGGCATCGGCTTTGCCATCCCCGTATCCACCGCCAAGCAGGTGCTGGAGAGCATAGTCAAAGAGGGCCGCGTCACGCGCGGCTGGATCGGCGTAGAACCCAATGAGCTCACAGCCGAGCTGGCGCAAACCTTTGGCGTGAAGCCCGACACGCAAGGCGTCATCATCACCGGTGTGCTGCAAAATGGTCCTGCTGCTGCTGCGGGCATACGCCCCGGGGATGTCGTCACCCAAGTCGCTGGCAAGGCGGTTCACAACATCTCAGAGTTGCTCTCGGGCGTGGCCGCTCTGCCCCCCGGCAACGCCGCCAAATTCACACTGCAACGTCAAGACACGGTTTTGGCGCTGGACGTCACTCCTGGTCTGCGACCCAAACCGCGTCAAGCGCCTAAGTAGCCCTTGGCTATGCCATGCGGTGCACACACACAAAACTCTCAGGAACTGTTTGTTGAAAACCATTGCGCTTGAAAATTTCAATCTAGCAGGTGCCATCCATCACCACGCCCTGCACAGCCCACACACCACAGCAGTTGCAAGCCAGGGCCAAACCCTGAGCTACGGTGAGCTCGCTCAGCGAGCCGCACGATTGGCGTCATGCCTGACTGCAAGTCCTGACTGGCAACGCCGAGATGGGCAAGCGCCGCGTGTCGGCATCCTGGCGTCCCGTGGCATCGATGCCTGTGTGGCCTTACTGGGGGTGTGCTGGGCTGGGGCTACGTATGTGCCCATCACGATGAAGCAGCCGCAAGACCGCATGCTGACCCTGCTGGAACAGTGCGACCTGTCTGCCCTCATCACCGACGATGAAGGCCTGAAATTGCTGACCAAGCGCTTGCTGACGGCATGCCCGAGGCTGGTGCTTCATGCCGGGCAGCCACCCGTAAAGGCTTGGGACAACCCCAGCCACCCACTGATCCAACTCACAGCACTGCCCCCAGCGACACTGTCAGCACCGGCTAAGGTGATGGCGTCTGACACGGCTTACATCATCTTCACCTCCGGCACCACGGGTACCCCAAAGGGTGTGATGATTTCCGCAGGCGCAGCCCGACATTACGTGACCATGATTTACCAGCAACTGGGCTTGCAGGCCAGTGACCGCGCTTTGGAAACCTGCGAACTCAGCTTTGATTTTTCGGTGCACAACATGTTCTCGACCTGGGAGGCCGGGGCGGCCTTGCACATCTTGCCCGCAACCACTGTTATGAATGCCGTGAAATTCGTCAAAAATTCAGGGCTCACGGTTTGGAATTCCGTCCCCTCATTGGCGGGCATGTTGCGTCAGCTCAAAGCCCTGGCACCGGGCAGCCTGGCGACGCTCCGTCTCACTATTTTCGGCGGTGAACAATTGCCAGCAAGCACCGTCACGGCCTGGCAAAGCGCGGCGCCTAACAGCCTCATTTTCAACCTGTACGGCCCTACCGAGGCCACCGTCTTTTGTCTGTACCAAACCGTCTCCAACCCCTTGGCCCTAACGCCGGGACGCGACGCAATTTCAATTGGCATGCCACTGCCGGGCAGCGACGCCCAAGTCGTGGATGACAACGACCAGCCTGTCGCCTGCAATACACCCGGTGAACTGCTGATCGCGGGCGCTCAGCTGTCTGACGGCTACCTTGGTGCGCCTGCCTTGACGACAGAGCGCTTCCCCCTGCTAGAGGGGCGGCGCTGGTACCGGACAGGCGACCTAGCCCTGTGCGATGAACTTGGCCGCTTTCATTGCCTGGGCCGGATCGACAACCAAGTTAAGGTACTGGGCTATCGCGTTGAACTGGAAGAAATCGACTCGCACCTGCGCATGGTTTGCGGCTCAGACATCGTCGGCTCGGTGGCTTGGCCCCTGGCCGATGGCATGGCTCGCGGCATCGTCAGCTTTGTCAACGCCGCGTCAATTGATGCGCCGCGCACCCTTGAAGCGCTGAAGTCGCGCCTCCCCCCCTACATGCTGCCTAGCCGCATCATTGCCCTGAATGCCCTACCCCTCAGTGCCAACGGCAAAGTTGACCGTAAAGCGCTACGGCAGTTGCTCGACACGCAAGCTCCATGAGTGCGATAACACCAAGCACTGTCGGGTCACCCTCAGCGAAGGCTTTAGACAGCAGCCCTGCCTCTAGATTTCAGTTGCGAACATTTTTAGCCATTGATGAGCGTGATGCGTTCATTCGCATGGCGCAGACTGCAACCGGCAAGTTCCTGATTTTTGTGGCGGCTGTGCTGGCAGCAACCACGCTTCTGCCCTGGTGGGAGTCGGCCTTGGTCGTCAGTGCCGCCATGGCGGCGGCCCAACTGCCGAAGCTTCGTACCCCCATCCTGTTTGCGGCGACCTGGGTGGCTGCATTTCTGGAAATGAGCCTGGCTCAAAATCATATCTTGACGGATATTGGCATCGTCCTCCAACAGGAAAATGTGACGAGTTGGTCGGCCACTGTGTTGGCCACTTCGTCCCTGCTGATCGTCATGTTCGGCTCATGGCTTGTACTTTGTGCGACGCGTCGGCACCCCCAATCCATCCTCGCCAGGCGACCGCTGGTCACGCTCTTGCTGCTGGAAGTTATTTTGGTCGGACTGAGTGCCCCCCCTGTCACACACGGTTTGATGCGCGCCATGCTGTGGTCGCTGTTGGTGGTCTTGACCCCCTACGTCTGGTTTTTGCCGTTCGCCATCATGGATCAGCGCTCGCGCGAACCCAGCCCGCCAGGGCTGCAAATAGCTCTGCTGCGTCCATTCTGGAGCCCCGCCTATTTACCGTTTGGAAAAGGGGCTGCCCTGTTGCGAAAAACCCTGTCTAAGACGCCCAGGGACTTGAGCATCACCCAGCTCAAAGCCCTCAAGCTGCTGGTTTGGTCCAATGTGCTTTTTGGCATGCAAGCGACCATCGAGTGGCTTGGCGAGTACCTGCTGAAAACCCCCAGCCTGCAAGAGGCTATTGATGCTTTTTTAAACGGCCACCCGCATCCGATTGCAAGCCGTTGGCTCGCCCTGATTTTGGAGGTCGCGACCTACTCGCTCAATATCGCCCTGTGGGCCGCCCTGTTCATCGGCATTGCCCGGCTGGCCGGTTACCGGCTGCCCCGAGGTTCCTGGCGTCCACTTCAATCCCGCACGCTGATGGACTACTTCAACCGTTTTCATTACTACTTCAAAGAGCTTCTGGTTGATTTGTTTTTCATGCCCACATTTTTCACCTTGTTTAAGCGCCACCCGCGTTTAAGAATGTTTTTTGCGACCTTCATGGCTGCAGGCGTGGGCAACGCGATCTGGCATTTTTTTTACGAGATCCGACTGGTTGCGACCCTGGGCCTGGCCAATGCCCTTGAGTCCTTTACCAGTTACGCCTTTTATTGCGTGGTACTGGCCACAGGCATCGGTCTGTCGCAGGTGCGGGCTAATAGGGGCATTCGCCCGCCGTCAACGCCGCTGGGGCGCGCGTACTCATTTTTATTCGTGTGGTCGTTTGTTGTTGGCCTTCATGTGTTTGGTGACGAGTCACGCAACCACACGCTTAGCGAACGCTGCCGATTTTTGGCGAGCCTATTTGGAGTTTTTTGATGGATGAAAATGCGAAACAAAAGCTGCGTGAATTTCTCACCGAAGCGATTCAAAGACAAACCGGAAAAAGCGAATTTTCGGACGGTGATTCGCTGTTCATCAGTGGCCTACTGGATTCCTTCTCGATGATGAACTTGGTCATGTACATCGAAGAAGCCTTTGGCTTGGATTTTTCAAGTTTGGAGTTTGATGTCAGTCTGATTGATTCGGTCAACGCGATTGAGACCTTGGTTGCCTAGACCTGGGTTGCCTAGACCTGGGTTGCCAAGCTTAAATGACTACTCATGTGAATGGCTATGGGGATGGTCGTGATCATGCGAATGGTCATGATCATGGCTGTGCGGCTTGGCCGTGTGGCTATGGCGGTGCATTTTGCCGCTGCCATGGTCGTGCCACTCGCTCGGATCAGACTTGCCATGGGCGCGTGGGTCTTCGTTAAACACCAATGATTTCACCGTGACCGGCACGGTGAAAGACGGCATTCGAATGCGCCCGAGGTCCACAAAGTCAAAGCCCCACAGCGTGATGCCATCAATCACCAGCACCTCGCCCTTGACCCGCTCGTCCTCTTGCAATAAGTGTCCCAGGTTGTGCGCAATGTCGCCATCGGTCAGCACATACAGCGCGCGTTTGTATGCCAGCGTATGGGGCAAGCCTTGCAGCAGCCCCCGCGCCAAGGCGGAAAGACGATCAAACGAAGGCGCGCCCAGCCAGCGCAGGGAAATGGCCACGTCTTGCTCTCCCTCCACCAAATCGTGACGCCGGAACGACTGACTCAGCGCCTGGGCAATTTCGTCGGCGTTAATCTGCGGGCCCAACGCCAGATTGAGCGGAATGACCTGCAGGTTTTTACGCGGCAAGAGCACGACCGGTTCAGAAATAAACGTGGTGTTGCCACTGAGCTGAACGCTGTACTCAGATGCGCCCAGCACTGTTGCGCGAATGCATTCACCGGCTGGCAAGAGCGGCGCGGGCAACAGGCCGTAGTCAATGCGCTGACGCACTGCATTACCAAAAAGCTTACCCAAATCACCAAAGTCACGCATCTCGCGCTGGTACACGTACTCGCCCACGCCGCCCGAGAACATAATGCCGTCGATCTGGCCCCAGTCTTCAATCGGGTCGGTCAAAAACAAATGCGTCAAGTCGTCACGGCTGAAGGTTTGCGTCAGCACACGCATCAAGGCGTCGGCCATCCACTTGGCCACCTTGGCCAAATCCGCACGATTGACTTTGTAGCCAACTGCCCATTCAAAACCCGCTTGCCGCGCCAGGTATTGACCTGCGGGCTCCAGACGCGTCAACACATCATGGTCGTCCACCACCATCAGGCGACCGCCTAAATGCACAGCCGCAGTGGCCACCAACTCGCCGTCTTGCACCAAACCAAGTTTGGTCGTGCCGCCACCAATATCGACATTAAGAATGCGGCTCTTGCCGTCATACGAGCGCTTAGCCGCCCCAGAGCCGTACACGGCCAGCATAGCCTCCATGTGGTGACCGGCAGTGGCGCAAACAAACTCACCACCCTGCTCAGCCAGCACGGCGGCAATGGCACCGCTGTTTTCACGGCGCATGGCTTCACCGGTGAGGATGACCGCACCGGCATCTACTTCGTCCGGGTGCAGGCCTGAGGCGCGGTAAGCACGGTCGATGATGCTGCCCAGGGCCTGCGCATCAATCAACGAGTCACTCAGATACGGCGTGAGGGAAATCGGTGACTGGTAGAGCGGGGTGCGCTCCACCACGGCGTAGCGACTGGACAAATCTTCCGCAATGCGGCGCAAGTGAATGCGCGAGAACACCACCTGCGTACCCGATGAGCCCACGTCAATGCCCACGCTGTGCAAGATAACATTGTCTTGACGCCATAGGGACTCTTGCTGGGGATCATCCCCGGAGAAGTCACCGTCGTGGTCATGATCATGGTCGGCATCGCCAGCGTGGCTATGAAAGTTGTCTTCACCGTATTGGTGATCCTTGATGGTGTGGACGTTTTTCTCGTCAGACTCGTTGCTGCTCATGTCGAATTGGCCTCAATAAAACTGATCAAAATGCACTTGATCCATGGGCACTTGACGTGCGATCAAGAGCTTGAGCAGCGACTGTGCCATCAGGGCGGGGCCTGCGAAATAAATCTCCATCTCCGCCAGCCGATTGCCGTAAACCTGATCAACCCAGTCGTGAACAAACCCGCGCGCAAAACCCTCGGGCAAAGGAGCTTCGCTGTCCACACCGGATACCACCGCTTGGTAACTGCCGCGCGCTAGCCATCCGGGCAAAACTGCCAGCATGTCTTGCCCACAAACGTCAGCAGGCATGCGCGCACCGTACACAAAATGCAAGCGGCGAGCGGCGAGCTGCGAGCTGGCAAAAGTACCGCGTGCCACCGAGACCATGGGTGCCAAGCCAGAGCCGCCCGCCACACACAGGATGTCGCGCGGCGCGTCTTCGCGCAAATAGGCCATGCCATAAGGCCCGTCAATCTCCACGCCATCGCCCACGCGCAATTGCGCAAATAGCGCGTTGCTTCCCGCGCCTTGCGGCAAGCGCCGCACCTGAAACGACAGCGCCGTGCCGCTCTCACTGACGCTGCCCCCCGCATTGCTCATGGAGTAAGCCCGTGGCCCCGTCACCCCCGCTAATTGCACCAAGGCGTACTGGCCAGAGGAAAACGCCATGGGCTGATCCAGCTCAAAGCTGAATTCAGAAAGATCATGCGTGATGACTCGGGATGAAACCAAGCGTGCGCGGGTTCGCACAGGCGTGTGGATCGGCCGGTATTTATCGCCCGTACGCAGTTTGATGTGCAAGTCGCCCTGCGCGCGAGTTTGACAGCCCAGCCAACGCTTGCGTTGCTTGTCTTTGTCGCTCAGCCCAGGGGCATCAGGCCAAAGGGCGTTGACTTGGCCTTCAATCAATTCAAACTTGCAATTGCCGCAAGAGCCCACATTGCACTCATAGGGAAAGGCGATACCCTGGCGCAACGCCGCGCGTAGCACTGTGTCGTCAGCCGCGCAAGAAAACGACTGATCCGTACCAACAAGGTGAACAGCGTACACAGTAGTGTCCATTCAAGAAAAATGTCTTATTAATTCGAGCCGGATCAGGCTCGGTAGCCCAACTGGGTAGAGATGGCCTCAGCCGTGCTGAGTAGTACCGGGGTCAGGCTGCGCAGTCGGCGCAAGGTGAGTCGCTGGCTGGGCCCACCAATACCGATAGAGGCAATCACTTTGCCGCTTATGTCTCGCAAGGGAGCACCAATTCCGCGCATGCCCTCTTCCGACTCTTCGTCATCAATCGCATACCCGGCGACCCGAACCTCGGCGAACGCCTTGATCAGCTTGGTCGGCTCGATTTTCGTTTGTGGGGTGCGCGCAATCAGCGGTGATTGCAGCACCTGCTTGATCAGGTCGTCCCCGCCAAAGGCAACGAGGGCTCGTCCCTCCGACGTGCAAAAAGCGGGCTTGAGCGTGCCGATGTAACTGCGCATGCGAATCGCCTCGCGGCTTTCCAAATTAAAAAGGTACAGCACATTGGTTTCATTGAGCACCGCCAAGTGGATGGTCTCACCGGTACGCTCACGCAAAGCGTGCAAAAAGGGCTGGGACATGTTGGAAACATCCAAGCGCCGGCGCACTAGCGCACCCATAACAAACAAATTGATGCCCAGACGATAGCGACCCGTTTGCGGGTTCTGCTCCAGCAAACCCTCGCTGGTCAGAGTCACGGCCAACCGGTGCACAGTGCTCTTTGCCAGACTCAGACGCTTGGCCAGACTGCTGATACCAATCTCGGGCTCCACCTCCGAAAAACACTTAAGTACGCGCACAGAGGCCACGACCGAGGACAGACGAGCACCTTTGGCGACAATGGGTTCCATGATCCGCGTACTTTACAAAATAGAGTGATCGAATCCTACTGTATTTCCACCAATCAAGAACAGCGTTCCGCATAAAAGAAAGATAAAAAGCAACAAGTCTAAGCAGCAGACGTGGTTGACGTGTTCCTTTACCGATGAGCAACAAGGGAAAACCCGGAGGGCCAAGCCTTGACAGGCTTGGCCGATTCCAGCCTAATATTTGCTGTCCCTTTATGCGGATCATTGTTCCACATGAAGGGACAGTCGAACGATACAGTTTGGAGATTATTGAGTGGAAATTTCTATTGCAAGTGCCGCAGAAGGGCCCTCCCGTTGGGCCCGGTTCGATGCCAAGTGGCTAGTGATTGGCATGTGTTTGCTGGTGGTGGCAATCCTAGCCTTGGTTCCGTTCTCCTTCATGATTTGGCAGAGCTTTCTCACGCCGGAAACATCGTCCACGCCGTCCACATTCACCCTGAACAACTACGTCACAGCCTATACCAACCCTGAAACGGTCGCGATCTTCTGGAACTCGGTCAAGTTCGCACTAGGTGGCTCGACCCTGGCCTTTGTGATTGGCACCGCGCTGGCATGGATGAACGAGCGCACCAACACCCCCATGCGGCGGCTGTTTTTCGCACTCTCCATCGTACCGTTGATCATCCCCAGCATCCTGTTCACCATCTCCTGGATCATGCTGGCCAGCCCCAAAATCGGCCTGCTTAATATGGTGGCGCAGTCGCTGTTTGGCCTAGATCAGCCGCCCTTCAACATTTACTCCATGTGGGGCATGATTTGGGTAGATGGCCTGCACTATTCCCCTATGGCTTTTTTGCTGATGTCATCGGCGTTTCGGGCAATGGACCCGTCACTGGAAGAATCCGCGGTGATGAGCGGCTCCAGCGTGCTCAACACGCTGTACCGCATCACCTTGAAGCTGGTGTTCCCTGCCATCTTGGCCACCGTGCTGACCCTATTTGTGCGTGCCATTGAGTCGTTTGAAGTGCCCGCGCTGTTGGGCTTGCCAGCCGGCATTCAGGTCTTCACATCGGCCATTTACCAGGCCATTCACCAGTACCCCAGCCAAATCGGTCTGGCCGCCGCTTATTCTGTGATCTTGTTGGTGCTGACGACTGGCGGTATTTATGTACAAGCGCGCATCTCCGCTTCGGGCAACAAATACGCAACCATGACAGGCAAAGGATTTAGACCCCGTACCATTGATCTGGGACGCTGGCGCTATTTCACGATGGGCATCTTCATCGTTTACTTTTTGTTGATCGTCGTGCTGCCCTTCCTGGTGCTGCTGTGGTCCTCACTGCAAAAGTTTTACGCCCCTCCCTCCATGGCCGCACTGCAAAACGTCACGCTCGACGGCTACCGCTACATCCTCGGATCAGACACCATTCGCAAAGCCGCACTCAACAGCCTGTGGATGTCTATCGCTACGGCCACCATCGTCATGTTGCTGGCCTCGGTGGTGTGCTGGATCGTGGTCAAGACCAAGATCCCTGGCCGCTGGCTGCTGGACAACATCGCTTCGCTGCCCATGGTCTTCCCCGGCTTGGTGCTGGGCGTGTCGATCATGATTTTCTATCTCACCTTTGATATCGGCATCTACGGCACATTCTGGATCATCCTGCTGGCCTACATCACGCGCTTCTTGCCCTACGGACTGCGCTACAGCACCACATCGATGATTCAAATTCACAAAGATTTGGAAGAGTCGGCCGGCATGAGTGGTGCGAGCTGGTTCACCGTGTTTCGCCGCATCATCTTGCCGCTGCTCAAACCCGGTCTGATCGCAGGCTGGATTTACGTGATGATTGTCTCGATCCGCGAGCTGTCCACCTCCATCCTGTTGTACAGCCCCGGCAACGAAGTCATATCCATTGTGATTTGGGAGCTGTGGGAAAACGGCCAGTACGTCGAGTTATCGGCGCTGAGCGTGCTGTTTATTTTCATGCTGCTGATCTTGGTGGGCATTGCCCAGGCGGCGGGTAAACGGTTTGGGGTTAAAGAAGCATGAGAACTTGCGGGACAGTCCACAGTTGCACTACGCGAACCAACTCTGTCCCCAACTGATTAGATAAGGAATCAATGTGTTAACTGTCAGCGGTCTTCATACCGAATATGTCAGCGACAAGGGCGTGGTCGTCAAGGCCGCGCAAGACGTGTCATTCGAGGTGCCTGAGGGCAAGCTATTCACCTTGCTCGGCCCCAGCGGCTGCGGGAAAACTACCACCTTGCGATCTATCGCGGGCCTGGAAAAACCCACCGAAGGGGAGATTCAGGTCAACGGTGTGTCCGTTTACAGCGCTCACAACAAGGTATTCGTGCCTCCCAACAAACGCGGCTTTGGCATGGTGTTCCAGTCCTACGCTATCTGGCCTCACATGACGGTGTTTGCCAACGCCAGTTTCCCGCTGGAGGTGGGAGCCAAGAAATACAGCCGCGAAGAAATTCGCACCAAGGTCATGCGCGTTTTGGAGTCGGTAGAACTGGCCCAGTATCATGACCGAGACGCCACCCGTTTGTCCGGCGGCCAGCAGCAGCGCTTGGCCTTGGCACGCGCCTTGGTGATGGAGCCCAAGTTGCTGCTGCTGGATGAACCCCTGTCCAACCTGGACGCCAAGCTGCGCGAGAAGATGCGCTTTGAGCTGAAGAAAATTCAGCGTGAACTCAACATCACCACCATCTACGTCACGCATGACCAGTCCGAGGCGCTGGCGCTCTCGCACGAGATCGCCGTCATGCGCAACGGCCGCATCATGCAGCGTGGCACGCCCCGACAAATCTACGACACCCCCACCAGCGAGTTTGTGGCCGACTTCGTAGGCAGCATCAACTTCATTCGCGCTACGGTGCGCGGCATCGACAGTTCGACAGGGCAGATGGTGCTGGATTCAGAGCTAGGTCTTTTGCAAGTGCCGGTCAACATCGAGTTCAGCGTGGGCGAAGCTGTGCAGGTGTGCATTCGCCCTGAAGATATCGTGCTCAGCGACACCCCGCCCCAAGTCGATCATCGCAACCATTTCCTGGGCAGTGTTCATCTCAAAGTGTTTTTGGGTGAGGTATTTGACTTTCAAGTTCAGGTCGGGGAAAAGATTATTCTGGCCCGCGTTCACCCCAGCCAAAAGTCCCCGGTAGGTGCACCGATTTATGTAGTGCTCAATCCGGCCAATTGCATCGTGCTGAAAAACCAGCCCTAAGACAAGTATTCACCACACGTACGCCAAGCTCCTTTGAACTCCAACTCTCACTCTCTTCAGAAAGTCCTACCCATGAGCGAAACCAAAACCAGCGAACCGTCGGCCAACGCCGTGCCCAACGAATCGCACTACCACAGCAAAAAAGACCGCACCTTTGTGCGCGCCATTGCAGGTCCTTACAATCTAGGCGATGAGCTCAAACGCCTGCGCGCCATGCCGCGCGTGCGCAAGGGCAGCGACATCAAATTCAACGACGGCCCGCAAGCCTTCAGCCGCCACTACGTGGAGCCCAAAGACGGCATCACGCAAACTTTTCACATGCACCTCGAAGAGTACGGCCCCGGCGGTCGCTCGCAAAAACACGGCCATGTGAACGAAGCGGCCTTCTACATCCTGGACGGCACGGGCTACGAAATCCACGATGGCATTCGCTACGACTGGCAGGCCGGTGACATCGCCGTGGTGCACAACAACTGCGTGCACCAACATTTCAACGCCAGCGACGAGCGCCCCGCGCGCGCCCTGGTCATCAAGACCAAGCCTATGTACATGTTCATGAACATGCTGTTCCAACACCAAGTGGAACCCCGCCCGAGTGAGCCCGCACCGGGCGGCGAAGGCTTCAAAGCCCGCAACGACGAACAAGACTTCAACCACCCCGAAGGAGGTTACTGATATGGCCTGGGACGAATCCAAAGTATGGGCCGATGGCCACGAGCAAGGCAAGTACTACCAAG
>CANCAO010000013.1 GCA_947374105.1 Comamonadaceae bacterium
GCCGCCATCACACGCTATCAATCACGCAGTACACCGATTCGCGCTGTTATGTTGGAGCGTCTAGGCCCCAACGTCTGGCACGACACGCCCGCAGCCGCCATGGCCACGCTGGAAGAGCTTGAAGAAACTGCCAAGCTGTGGTTCTTAAGTCAGCATCAGCCTGCGGCTTTGTCTGCTAATGGGATCGAAGAGTTGCGTCAGAGCTTTAATGCGCATTGGTAGGGTGGCAGAGCTGGGATATAAACAGTAACTCGAATCACTCTTTCGCTATCTAGCACCGCCGCTGCGAACACCGATCTGTTACGGTCAAATTCTTCCAATCGCGCACATTAAAGTAGGTGAGTTATTGATTCACGGTGTTTTAGTTATAATCAAAGGCTTTTCGATCCTCTGTGCGGCCGTTTGTCCTTGGTTAACTTTAAGGTTTCAAACATTTGTGTCATTCCGACACTGGCGCGAACATGATCACGTGAGGAAAATATGAACCTGATCCAAATCCTTGAGCAAGAAGAAATTGCTCGTCTCGGCAAAAAAATCCCCGCATTTGCTCCTGGCGACACGGTCATCGTGAGCGTCAACGTGGTTGAAGGCACACGCAAGCGTGTGCAGGCTTATGAAGGCGTCGTGATTGCCAAGCGCAACCGTGGTCTTAACAGCGGCTTCATCGTTCGCAAAATCTCCAGCGGCGAAGGCGTCGAGCGTACTTTCCAGACCTACAGCCCACTGATCGCTGGCATTGAAGTCAAGCGCCGTGGTGACGTGCGTCGTGCCAAGTTGTACTACCTGCGTGATCGCAGCGGCAAGTCGGCCCGTATCAAGGAAAAACTGCCCAATAGGGCTGCATCCGCCGCGTAAGCTCGGTTGCCTGCCTGAAGCCGCCCTGGTTTTACTAGTGGCGGCTTTTTTGTTTTTAACGCGTAGATGATTTGCAGCAGGCGGCTTCGTGATTTCCGTCAAACCCTTCACCCCGTTGTCTAAGTTACCCAATTTCGATCCTGTCACTTTCCCCGTGCTAGGGGTGGACGGGCATTTGCCTGCGGTTGAACTCATGCATTTGCAACCAGGTGCACTGCGACGCCGATTCTTGGCACCCCCTGCATGGACGCCGGAGATCGTGGCAGAGCCGCGCTTTACCCAAAGGCAGATGCGTCAGGCGGCCGTGCTCATCCCCATCGTCGAGCGTGAGTACCCCACGGTCTTGTTGACCCAGCGCACCCACCATTTGTCCAATCACGCGGGTCAAATTGCCTTCCCTGGGGGTAAGGTGGATGACACAGATGCTGACGCCATCATGGCTGCTTTACGTGAGGCGCAGGAGGAGGTGGGTTTGGCTGCGGACTTCATTCAGGTGCTGGGGACGTTGCCCATCTACACCACGGGCAGTGCATTCAACATCACGCCCGTTGTGGCGTTGATCACACCGGGCTTCAAGCTGCAGCCCAACACGGGCGAAGTGGCCGATGTGTTCGAGGTACCACTCGATTTTTTGATGAACCCGGCTCACCATCACAGGCATACCTTGACGGCTGAAGGCATGCGGCGCGACTGGTTTTCTATGCCCTATCAGGATGCACAAACCGAGCGCTTCATCTGGGGGGCTACGGCTGGCATGTTGCGTAATTTCTACCGCTTTCTGATCGCCTGAGTCGGGCCGCTATGATGGTGGTATGAGCTTTTTTGCCCTCCTTCTTGCCCTGCTTTTGGAACAAGCCCGCCCCTTGGCGAGTGGCAATTTCGTGCACACCCGCATGCGGGCTTGGGTACGTTGGGTGATTCGCAATTTTGATGCGGGGGAAAAACCCCACAGCTGGCTGGCTTGGGGCATGGCCGTTGGCATGCCCACGGTTGTGGCTTTGGTCTTGCACTGGGTGCTGCTGGCGCAATGGGGCTGGTTTGCCGCCATGGTCTGGAACGTGGCGGTGCTCTACCTGACCTTAGGTTTTCGGCAATTCAGCCATCACTTCACTGATATCCGGGAGGCGTTGGAGGCAGGCGATGAAGCGCAGGCGCGCAAGTTACTGGCCGAGTGGCAGCAAATTGACGCGAGTGAATTGCCGCGCCGGGAGATCATCCGCCAGGTGATTGAGTACTCGGTTGTTTCGGCCCACCGCCATGTGTTTGGTGTGCTGAGCTGGTTCTCCGTTCTGGCCGCCTTCGGTTTGGGCCCGGCCGGGGCGGTGATGTACCGGCTGTCTGAATTTGTGAGCCGTTATTGGCGCTATATGGCCAGCCAACCGGGTCAACCGGTGAGTGGGTTGACACAAGATGTTGCAGATCGGGCCTGGGCACGGGTGGACTGGTTACCGGCCCGCATTACAGCAACGGGGTTTGCGGTTGTGGGCAGTTTTGAAGATGCGATTGACGGCTGGCGCTTGTATGAATCACAAGCGTCGGCCAGTAATGATGGTGTCATTTTGGCCGCGACCGCAGGGGCTGTGGATGTCAATTTGGGCGAAACGTTGGTGGCCTCTTCGACACCCGTTGAAGAGGCTGCGTCAGCGGTCCGCCCCGAACCTGAACTGGCGCATCTGGCCAGCGTCGTGGGCCTGGTCTGGCGCTCTGTAGTGATGTGGATGGTGTTGCTGGCCTTGCTCACCTTGGCTCGTTTGCTGGGGTGATCCCTGAAACCTTGCGGGACAGTCCGTAGCTACGCGCAGCGAGCCAGCTCTTTCCTCAACTGATTAGTAACGGATTTGCGATAATTCTGCAAACAAGTCGCTATAAATCTTATAGCGCGTTACGCTAATATTCAAAGGGCTAGCGTCTGATTTGGCTTCAGACATAACGCCGCAGCCGGGTTCATGCAGATGCGTGCAGTTGTAGAAGCGGCAGTTCTTGATCCAGGGTTTCAAGTCGGGCATCAAGTTGGCCAAGTGCATGGGGTCTATGTGCTGGAGCCCAAATTCTTGAAAACCGGGGGAGTCGATCAAGGCCATTGTTCTGGCGTTGTCTGTCCAATACCAGTTGGTGCTGGTGGTGGTGTGTTTGCCCGAATTCAGTGCGGTTGAAATCTCACCCGTGACTACCTGCGCGCCCGGCACCAACAGGTTGATTAGGGTGCTTTTGCCAGAGCCGGAGGGCCCCAGCACCAGCGTCGTCTTGCCCGCCAGCTTCTCGTTCAATACCTGCACCGATGCGGCTGCGTCATCGCCAGAGGCTTGCGTCTTGAGGCACAGCGGCAGCACGGTATATCCCATGCGCCGGTAGGGGGCCAGTCGCTCCCAGGCCCGGGTAAACATCTCGCCCAGGTCACTCTTGTTTAACGCAATCACCGGTGTGATGCCTTCAGCCTCGGCGGCGATAAGTGCGCGGGTGAGTTGACTCTCCGAAAACACAGGGTCGGCGGCAATCAGGATCAGCACCTGATCCAGATTGGCGGCGAAGGACTTGGTGCGAATTTCGTCCTGGCGGTAAAACAAGTTGCGCCGGGGTTCGACTTTCTCAATCGTGCCTTCATCGGTCGTGGCCTGCCACAGCACGCGGTCGCCCACCACACACTGGCTTTTCTTGCCACGCGGGTGGCAGATCAGCCGCTGCCCCTCGGGGGTTTCCACCATGACGTGGCGGCCATGACCTGCCACCACCAAGCCCTGCTTTAGCACTTGCGCCGGTGTTTTATGCGTACTCAAACCGCGTCCTTAAGCTAACAGGGCATCAAGCCGTGCCGCACAGTCAAAATCGCGCACAGAAAGGCTGCTCACATCGTGCGTGTTGTAGCGCACCACACAGCGGTTGTAGTGCACCGTTAGCATGGGGTGATGGTCTTGCCGGTGTGCGATGAAAGCGACCGCATTCACGAACGCGATGGTCTCGTAGTAGTTGGCAAATGAGTAGGTTTTTTCGATGGCCAGGTCAGCACCGTCGCCATTCAGAGTCCAACCTTCGAGCTTGGACAGGCTGGTGACGATCTCCGTTGCGCTCAGCGCCCGGCGGGTTGGGGCGGTGCTCATGGGGCCATCCGTGCCAAACGCTCAGACGCAGGCGGATGCGAGTAATAAAACTTCACATAAATCGGGTCGGGCGTCAGCGTGGAGGCGTTGTCCTCATAAAGCTTGAGCAGCGCGCTGCTCAGGTCGTTGCCACTGGTTTGCGCCACCGCGTAGGCATCGGCTTCAAACTCATGCTTGCGCGAGACCCTGGCCGACAGCGGCGCGATAAAGAAGCTGAAGATCGGAGACACCATCAAAAAAAGCAGCAAGGCCAGCGCGTCGTTGGGCGCGTTCAACTGCGGGGTCACACCCAGACCGGTATAGAACCAAATCTGCGTTGCCAGCCAGCCCAGCAGGGCAAAGCCCAGCAGACTCAAGGCAAACAGGCTGACGATGCGTTTGATGATGTGTTTGTGCTTGAAGTGGCCGAGTTCATGCGCCAGCACGGCGTCTACCTCACCGGGGCTCAGCTTGCTCAGCAGCGTGTCAAAAAACACCACCCGCTTGGCAGCACCAAAGCCCGTGAAATAGGCGTTGGCATGGGCGCTGCGCTTGCTGCCATCCATCACAAACAGACCCTTGGCGGCAAAGCCGCAGCGTTGCATTAACGCAGTGACGCGGGCCTTGAGCGACTCGTCTTCCAGCGGCTTGAACTTATTGAACAGCGGGGCGATGAAGGTCGGGTAAACCATCAACAGCAGCAGGTTAAAACCCATCCAAATGCCCCAAGCCCACAGCCACCACCAAGCGCCCGTCGCGCCCATCACCCAAAGGATCAGGGCCACAATCGGCAAGCCAATCAGCACGCCCACCACGCTGGACTTGAGCAGGTCTACCAGCCACAGCTTGAACGTCATCTTGTTGAAGCCAAAGCGCTCTTCAATCACAAAGGTTTGGTACAGGGTGATGGGCAGCTCAATCAAGCCGCCAATCAGGGTGAAGGCTGCGATCAAGGCCAGTTGTTGCGTCATGCCCGTGCCCAGCCAGGCCAGCAGCATTTGGTTTAAAGCGTCTAGGCCACCCAGCAGCGTCCATCCGATCAAGATGACCGTGCCCAGTATCAATTCCAGCAGGCCAAAACGGGCCTTGACCAGGGTGTAATCGGCGGCCTTTTGGTGGGCGGGCAGGGTGATGGTGCTGGCAAAGGCAGCAGGCACTGCATCGCGGTGCTGCGCCACATGCCTGATCTGGCGCGAGGCCAGCCAGAACTTCACCCCAAGACCGAGCAACAAGGCCAGTGCAAAAGTGAAGGTCAAAAGCAGCGAAGGGGAGAGCGGGGCGGGGTTAAGCATAGGCAGGGAGTTTAGGCCATCGGTGACAATCCCGTGCATGGCCGAATCCAATCCCCCACTCACCAAATCTGACCTCAACCTCGTCTGGCTCGACTGCGAGATGACCGGGCTGAACCCCGAGAGCGAACGCATCATTGAAATTGCCGTTATTGTCACTGGCCCGCACCTGACGCCGCGCGTCGAAGGTCCGGTGCTCGTCATCCACCAGAGCGACGAGCTGCTGGGCAAGATGGACAAGTGGAACAAGGGCACGCACGGCAAAAGCGGCTTAATTGATAAGGTCAAAGCATCGACACTGACTGAGGCCGAAGCCGAAGCCCAGTTGCTCGCTTTCTTGAGCCAGTACGTTCCCAAAAGCACCACGCCGATGTGCGGTAACAGCATCGGCCAGGATAGGCGCTTTCTGGCCAAGTACATGCCCAAGCTGGAGGCCTTCTTCCACTACCGCAACCTGGATGTCAGCACGCTCAAAGAGCTGGCCCGGCGCTGGCGGCCCGATGTTTTCAGTGGCTTCAAGAAGCAGCAAAAACACACGGCCCTGGCGGATGTCAATGAGTCGATTGAAGAGCTGAAGCACTACCGGGAGCACTTCCTGAAATTGGCTGATTAGGTAGAAACCCGAATCCATGCCATAATTCAGGGCTGCGCTGCATGGGCAACGCATTTTGTGCATCTCCCCTCACACACAGGATTTACGGCATAACAAGGCATTACGCTTGTTGCCAAAATAAGTCCCCAGTACTGGCTCAATCGGTACAGGCTTCGTTTGATGGTTGATGTTTTTTAACCATTGACGGAGCAGTCGCACAACCTGCGGCGCTCGCGTGTGAGTAAACAAATGACCGACACTTTTGACGTGACGGGCGACTTTTCGCCTGTTGATTCCCTTTCTATCACTTCCGATATCGCCACAGACATCACCACCGATGTCGCCGCTGAGCCCGAAGTGACTCTGCCCAACGGCTTTGTCACCATCGGCTTGGCCCCTGAGCTGGTGCAAGCCTGTACCGACCTGGGTTACACCCAGCCCACAGCTGTGCAGACGCAAGTCATCCCCATGGCTTTGCCGGCCGTCGTTGAAGGCAACACGCCCCAGAAATTCATCGACCTGATGGTCTCCAGCCAGACCGGTAGCGGCAAGACGGCGGCTTTCTTGCTGCCCGTGCTGCACACCCTGCTCAAGCAGAACGCCGACGCAGAAGCCAAAGAGCGCGCCGACTTTGAACAAGCGGTGGCCGACGCTGCTGCCAAAGGCGAAGCCCCACCGAAGCGCGCCAAGCGCAAAGACCCCACCAATGCACGCAACTTCAAAGCACCGACACCCGGCGCGCTGATCTTGTGCCCCACGCGTGAACTCGCCCAGCAAGTCGCGCACGACGCGATTGACTTGGTCAAGCATTGCCGTGGCCTGCGCGTGGCCAGCGTGGTGGGCGGCATGCCTTACCAGTTGCAAATTGCCAAGCTGCAAAACGCCGACCTGGTGGTTGCTACACCGGGCCGCTTGCTGGATCTGCAACGCTCCATGCAAATCAAACTCGATCAGGTTCAGTTCCTGGTGGTGGACGAAGCCGACCGCATGTTGGACCTCGGTTTCTCCGACGATCTGGCCGACGTTAACCAGCTCACCATTCAGCGTCGCCAGACCATGATGTTCAGCGCCACGTTTGCGCCGCGCATTCAGCAGTTGGCCATGCGCGTGATGCGTGACAACGGCGCTTCTGCCAAGAAGATCCAGATCGACAGCCCACAAGAAAAACACGCCAACATCAAGCAAGTGCTGTTCTGGGCCGACAACGCCCAACACAAGCGTCAGTTGCTCGACCATTGGTTGCGTGACGCCACCATCAACCAAGCCATTGTGTTTGCCAGCACCCAAATTGAGTGCGACGGCTTGGCCAATGACTTGCAGCAAGACGGCTTTGACGCTGTGGCTCTGCACGGTGCCCTGAGCCAAGGTTTGCGTAACCGCCGCCTGATGGCGCTGCGCCAAGGTCAAGTGCAAATTCTCGTGGCGACAGACGTGGCTGCACGCGGCATTGACGTGCCCACCGTCACCCACGTCTTCAACTTCGGTCTGCCCATGAAGGCAGAGGACTACACCCATCGCATTGGCCGCACGGGTCGTGCAGGCCGTGACGGCTTGGCCATCACCTTTGCTGAGTTGCGTGATCGTCGCAAGATTTTCGACATCGAGGCCTACAACCGCCAGCCGATCAAGGCTGAAGTGGTCCCCGGCATGGAGCCCAAGCAACGCGTGCCTGATTCACGCCCGGGCGGTAACTTTGGTGGCCGTGATAGCCGTGGCGGTAACGATAACTTCTCGCGCGAGCGCAAATTTGGCGGTGGCCGCCCCAGTGGTGGTGGTGGATTTGGCGGCGGTGGCTTCGGCGGCGACCGCGCACCTCGTGCCGGTGGTTTCGGTGCTGACCGCGCTCCGCGTGAAGGTGGCTTCGGTGGTGGTAGTTCAGGCGGTGGTTTCGGTGGCGGCAATGACGGCGCCCGTGATGGCCGCAGCTACGAGCGCAAAGGCGGCTTCAACGACCGCTTCGCAGGCGATAATCGCCGCGACGCTGCACCGCGCGGTGATTTCGCCCCTCGCGGTGACTTTGCCCCGCGCGGTGAATTCGCACCGCGCAAGCCTTCCTTTGACAAGCCTGCATTTGGTAAACCCATGGGTATCAAGTCTGGTTTTGCCAAGCCTGCAGGCCATGCCGGTAACGGCGGCAAAGTGTTCGTGCCGCGTGATGCGGCCAAGCGCCCCGCCAAGCCAGCGCGTTGATTCGTACGACTGATCGAATAAAACACACCCTGATTAAAAAATAGGCCTGCAACCTATGGCCTAATACAGGGTTTTTACGCAACTACAGGAACCTCAAATGGGTAACAAAATCGTCACCGAAGCAGATCGCAAAGCCACTCCTAAACCGAAGCCGTTGCCCGGCATGAGCCCGACCGCTGTGGGTCATGGTCAAAAGGTCAGTCTTGAGCGTGGCAAAGCCACGCGCAGCAAGAAAAACCCAGGCAAGCGTCCTTCCAAAGGCGGTTAATCTGCCGCATGGTTGGTTCTGCCCCTAAAAAAGCCCTCTGCTGAGGGCTTTTTTACGTCTATAGGCTGCTTAGGTGTCGAGCTGAATATGGCGCTCTTTCGCCAGCTTGCTCCAGCGGGCGATATCGGTTTTGACGAAGGTGGCAAAAGCTTCTGGGCTCATGGGGCGCAATTCCACCGCTTCGCTGGAGAGCTTTTCTCTGAAATCGGCCTGATTCAAGACTTGGTTCAAGGCTTCGTTGAGTTGTTTGACCACCGCCGGTGCCACGCCTGCTGGCCCCATGACGCCATACCACTGCTGCGCGTCAAAACCTTTCAAGCCCGCTTCTTCAAACGTGGGCACATCCTTGAGCAAAGGGTGGCGGTGTGTGCCTGTAACCGCCAGGGCGCGAATACGACCGCTGCGGATGTGCGGCAGCCCGCCCGCCAAGCTGGGGAACATGGCCTGTGTCTGGCCGGAAATTAAATCGGTAAACGCAGGTGCAATGCCCCGGTAGGGGATGTGCAGCATGAAGGTATCGGTTTGCAACTTGAACAACTCGGCCACTAGGTGCGTGAGTGAGCCTTGCCCGCCGGAGCCATATGATACTTTGCCGGGGTTTTTGCGCAGGTAATCGACAAAGCCTTTGACATCGCTCATGGGAAGCGCTGCATTCACGCACAAGATGTTGGGCGTAGTGCCGATCAGGCCCACCGGTGTGAAGTCGCGCAGCGCGTCATAGGGCAGCTTGCGCGTGGCGGGTGCCGTGCCATGCGTGCCCACATAGGCTTGCATCAGCGTGTAGCCATCAGGCACGGCGCGCGCCGTGGTTTGTGAGCCAATGACACCACCGCCGCCGCCCAGGTTGTCCACCACCATGGGCTGGCCCAGCAGGCGGCCCATGCGTTCACACACGGCGCGCGCAATCATGTCGGCACCACCACCCGCCGCCAGCGGCAGGATGTAGCGAATCGGCTTGCTGGGGTAGTTGCTTTGCGCCTGTGCTTGTGTCAGATGGGGCAGAAAGCCGAGTAGTGGCACGGCTGATGTGGCGCAGAGAAGGGTTCGACGTTGCATGGTGGTTTTATAGGGTCTCTAGGGTCGTAGAGGATGGCTCAAGCCTGACCCCAAACGCGCTGTGCCACCTCCACCACACGCGCCAGTTTGCGCCACTGGTCATCGGCTGTGATGATGTTGCCCTCCACTGTGCTGGCAAAGCCGCATTGCGGGCTGATGGCCAAGTCTTCCCGCGGCACGAGCTTGCTGGCGCTGTCAATGCGGCGCATCAGGTCGTCGGCGCTCTCAAGTTGACCACGTTTGGTGGTGACCAAACCTAGCACCACGCGCACGCCACGTGGTACATGGCGTAATGGCTCAAAGTCGCCAGAGCGCTCATCGTCATATTCCAGCAGGAAGTGATCGACCTTGAGCCCACCCAGCACGCTCTCCGCAATGCGCTCGTAGCCGCCCTCGGCAATCCAGCCGCTGCGCGAGTTGCCCCGGCAGACGTGGATGCCAATGGCGGTGTCGGGGCGTCGCTCGCTAATGCATTCGTTGGTCAAGTCCACATAGCGGCGCAAGCGGGCGTCCGGGTCGTCCCCCGCAGCCACCACCTCGGCGCGCATGCGTTCGCTGATGAAGTAAGTCATCAAGGGGTCGTCGATCTGGATGTAGCGGCACCCCTGTGCCTCCAGCGCGGCAATCTCGGCGCGATAGACCTTAGCCAAATCGGCAAAAAATTCTTCAATGTCCGGGTAAGCCTGCTGGGACACCGCCGCGCGCCCGCCGTGGAAATGCAGGCGCGTGGGCGAGGGCAGTGTGACCTTGGGCGCGCGCGTGGTGACGCTGTTGAGAAAAGCAAAATCTGGTGCTGTGATGGGCGCTGCGGCGTGCACGCGCCCGGTCGTCAGCACATTTTTGGGCACGTACTGCCAGCCATGGTCGTGATCGTCATGGCTGTGGTCGTGCCCATGATCGTCTGCGACCGAGGGGGCTACAAAGGCCTGACCCGGATCACCATCCCTAATCTCCACCCCGCTGAGCCCCGCCACAAAATCAATCCACCAGTTCTCACGGCGAAACTCACCATCAACCACCACGTTGTAGCCGATGCGCTCCTGCTCGGCCACGATGTGGCGGATGGCCGCGTCTTCTGCGCTGCGCAAGGCTGCGTGCTTGATCTCACCCTTTTGATGCTGCGCACGCGCCTGAATTAACTCGGGCGGGCGCAACAGGCTACCGACTTGGTCGGCACGAAAAAATGGTTTCATCAGGGGTGTCGATTTTTACTTCGAACGTGGTGGGTCGCGCACATCTTTGTGCTCATCAAACTCGACGTTGTACAGCGCACCGTCTTTGCGTTCCACCTTGCGGATGTACACGCTTTGCACGATGTCGCGTGTGTTGGCATCGATGTAGATTTGTCCGCGTGGGCTCTCAAAAATTTGCCCCTTCATGGCCGCCAACAGAGCATCACCGCCGCCTTTGCCACCGGTCTTTTTAAGCGCTTCGTAGATCAGGTGCATGCCGTCATAGCCTGTCACAGCCACCACATTGGGGCGCATGTTCTTGTTGGCCTTTTGGAAAGCCTCCACAAACTTTTTGTTTACTGCTGATGGGTGTGCTGTGGAGTAGGGGTAGGAGGTGACCACGCCCATGGCGGCATCACCCATGGAGTTCAGGATGTCATCGTCCACCACATCACCCGTACCAATCAGGCGAATGCCGGCTTTGGCCAAGCCGCGTTCGGCAAACTGGTTCATCACGGCGGTGCCTATGCCCGACGGCACAAACACAAACAGCGCATCAGGTGCCAAGTCGCGCACCTTTTGCAGGAAGGGTGCAAAGTCAGGGTTGCGCACCGGCACGCGGATTGACTCGATGATCTGCCCGCCGTTGAAGATGAATCGCTCACGGAAGGTGCGCTCGGCGTCCAGGCCAGGGCCATAGTCCGACACCAAGGTGACGACCCGTTTGATTTTGTTCTTTGGTGCCCAATCGGCAATGCCCAGGGTGATCTGTGGCAGGGTCATGGAGACGCGCACCATATAGGGCGAGGCATCAATCACGGCCGATGTAGCAGCCAGCATGTTGACCATAGGCGTCTTGGACTGGGTGGCCACGGGTGCTGTGGCCAGTGCCAGCGGTGTCAAGCCAAAACCGGCCAGCACGTCCACCTTCTCATTCACCACCAGTTCTTGGGCCAGGCGCTTGGTCACGTCTGGCGTGCCTGTGTCGTCTTTCAGGATCAGCTCGACCTTGCGCCCGGCAATCAAGCCACTGTTCTGCGCCATCCAGAGGCGAGCCCCGGCCTCCATCTGTTTGCCCGTTGACGCGAAAGGCCCGGTCATGGGCGCCAGCAGTCCGATTTTGAACGGAGCCTGCTGTGCTGATGTGTGCAAAGACGCCAGCGCAAAGGGTGCGGCTGCAATGGCCTTGATGACGGAACGCTTATCCATGTCTGTCTCCTTCAATTATTGATGGTTCAAAAAAATCCAAGGCCCCGAAACCAGCCCTTGAAAGCGAAGTATCGCACGCTGCAAAACGTTAGACTTCTCCCGAAAATCGAAAGGAAAAATGATGATCACTCCCGCTGACGCAAACCCCTACACACTCGCTCATTTTGTCGATGACTTCAGAGCCATCGCAGTGAACAACAGCGACACCCATGACGTGCTCAAGCGCCTCGCTCCATTAGCCGAAACGCTGGCTGCCTCTGCCGACTTGAAAGCGCGCGTGCGCAAAGACTGCGACCCCGTTCAGGGCTTTGCTTTTCAGGTGCTGCATGAAGAGCCCGACCACACCCTGGCCGTGGCCGTGCTCAGCTGGCTCCCCGGCCGCGGCACACCGCCGCATGATCACGGCACCTGGGGCTTAGTGGTGGGCGTGGAGGGCGATGAGGTCAATGAATTTTGGAAGCGCACCGACGACGGCAGCCAGAGCGGCCACGCTGAACTGCAAAAACTCAGCGAGAAAGTTTTCGCCCCCGGCCAAACCCTGCTGCTCACACCCAACATCATCCACAGCGTGCGCAACGACTCCGACCAGATCAGCGTCTCCCTGCACATCTACGGCAAAAACGTCAACTTCACCAACCGCTCACGCTTTGACCCGGAGCAGAAAACTGTGACGCCTTGGTTGGTGACCCAGAGTTGACCCCTATGAAAGCATAGGTTTGCCATGACTGAGTTGACCCTCCCCACCTACGCCGACGTGGTTGCCGCCGCAGACCGCCGCAAGGCCACGCCCACCATACACCCGTGCTGCGCTCGCGCACGGCGGATGAAATGCTGGGGGCCAACGTGTTCTTCAAGTGTGAGAATTTTCAACGCATGGGGGCTTTCAAGTTTCGGGGCGCGTTCAATGCCTTGTCGCGCTTTGACGCGGTGCAGCGCCGCGCTGGGGTGGTGACGTTCTCATCCGGCAACCATGCTCAGGCCGTGGCCTTGTCGGCTCGCATCCTGGGCATGCCCGCCACCATTCTGATGCCCAGCGACGCGCCGCAAGCCAAGATTGACGCCACGCGGGGCTATGGGGGCGAGGTGATTTTGTTTGACCGGTTCAAGGAAGACCGCGAAGCGCTGTTGCAAGCGCTGGCGCGTGAGCGCGGAATGACGATGATCCCGCCGTTTGACCACCCCGACGTCATTGCGGGCCAAGGCACCGCGGTGAAAGAGTTGCTCGACGAAGTGGGCGAGCTAGACCATTTGTTTGTGTGTCTGGGCGGTGGCGGGCTGCTCAGCGGCTCGGCCCTGTCGGCCCGCGCCTTGTCACCGCGCTGCAAAATTTATGGCGTAGAGCCCGAGGCGGGCAACGACGGTCAGCAGTCGTTTCGCTCGGGCCACATTGTTCGCATACCCACGCCCAAGACGATTGCGGACGGGGCGCAGTCCCAAGCGCTGGGTGAATACACCTTTGCGGTGATCCAGCGCGATGTGGACGACGTGCTCACCGCCACCGACGCGCAGTTGGTGCAGGCCATGCGCTTCTTTGCCGAGCGCATGAAGATGGTGGTGGAGCCCACCGGCTGCCTGGGCTTTGCCGCAGCCTGCCATGCAGGCGTGCCGCTAGCGGGGCAGCGCGTGGGCGTGCTGATCAGCGGGGGGAATGTGGACTTGGGGCGGTTTGGGGAACTGCTTGCGCTGTAGCGTTAGCGGCAACCCGTGGTGAAAACAGCTTTTTGCGTCGATCCGGACTTGTCCAACAACCGGATCAGATTGAGGCCTTGCAGCGCTCAAACACCTTCAACAATTCGGATGTCGCGATCTGCGCCATCACTGAGAGCGGCCAAAGCTGCTTGGTAGGCGGGACTGTCGTGGGCAGCAGCAGCCTGTTCGACACTATCAAATTCGATTAAGACTGTGCGCTGCTTCAACCCAAGTTCATAGGTTGTCGATGGCTCGCCGCGCGC
>CANCAO010000014.1 GCA_947374105.1 Comamonadaceae bacterium
CACGTTCTGCGGCCAACCACTGCAAAACTGGCACGGTGCCCGGTAAAACAGGCGTCACGGTGACGGGAAGTTGTTGCCAAGCAAAAGACTGGGCTTCGCGCATTTGCAGCTCACCTCTCCAAGACCGGACTTTGCAAAAATGCAGGCACACCAAGGCATGCGGATAGTCCACCAGTTCGGTTTTCCAGGGGTGAACATCGTCGACCAAGATGCCCAACTCCTCGTTCAGCTCGCGCCGCAGGGTTTGCACCACCGTCTCACCGGGCTCGAACTTGCCACCGGGGAATTCCCAGTAGCCTTCATAGACTTTGCCTTGGGGGCGCGAGGTGAGGAGAAACTGGCCATCAGGTTGGATCAGCACGCCCACGGCCACATCGGTCACAGGGCGGTTTTGTCCGCCTTCGCGTGGACGGTCAGCATCGGCCATCAATGTGGCTTTAACGTTCGACGTAGTACCTGTCTGAGGCATCAAAGCGCCGTGGGGTGCTTGCCTGCGTAGTCGCGGGCAAACTGGTAGGCCACGCGGCCACTGCGTGAGCCGCGCTCTAGCGCCCAGACCAGCGCCTCGGGCTTGGCGGCCTGTATAGCGGCGGCATCTACGTTGAACGAAGACAACCACTGGGCCACGATGGTGAGGTACTCGTCCTGGCTGAAGGGGTAAAAACTCACCCACAGACCAAAACGCTCAGACAGAGAAATCTTTTCTTCAATCACTTCACCCGGGTGCACTTCGCCGTCATCGGTGTGGGTGTAGGTCAGGTTGTCTTTCATGTGCTCAGGCAACAAGTGACGTCGGTTGCTGGTGGCATAGATCAGCACATTGGGCGTGGTGGCGGCCACCGAGCCGTCCAGGACGGATTTGAGCGCCTTGTAGCCGGATTCGCCGTCTTCAAAGCTCAGGTCATCGCAAAAGATGATGAATTTTTCAGGGCGATCTGATACGGCTTCCACGATGTCGGTCAGATCAACCAGGTCAGCCTTGTCTACCTCAATCAGCCGCAGACCTTGATCCGCATAAGTGTGCAAACAGGCCCGAATCAGCGAAGACTTGCCGGTGCCACGTGCTCCGGTGAGCAGCACGTTGTTGGCTGGGCGAGACTTCACAAATTGCTCGGTGTTGAGTTGGATTTTTTCTTTTTGTGGCTCAATTTCTTTGAGTGCTTCCAGCGACATGGCCCCCACGTGCTTGATGGGCTCTAGCGAACCATGACCTGAGTTGCGCTTGCGGTAGCGAAAGGCGATGGAGGCTTGCCAGTCGGGCGTGCTCAAGGGTTGGGGCAGGATGGATTCGATGCGCGAGATCAACTGCTCGGCGCGCGTCATCAGGTGGAGGAATTGCTCATTCATGGATTCAAAACTCAAAAAAATTTCAGGAACGGTAATCGGCGTTGATAGAGACGTAGTCATGGCTCAGGTCGCAAGTCCACACGGTATCGGCAGCGCTGCCACGGCCCAACATCACGCGCACGGTGATTTCGCTTTGCTTCATCACGCGCTGGCCATCTTCTTCACGGTAGGCTGGGTGGCGACCGCCTTGGATCGCCACATGCACGTCGTCGAGGTAGAGGTCAATGCCGCTCTGGTCTAAATCGGAAATGCCCGCATAGCCGACGGCGGCCAGAATGCGGCCCAGATTCGGGTCGCTGGCGAAGAAGGCGGTTTTAACCAAGGGCGAGTGCGCAATGGCGTAGGCCACTTGGCGGCACTCTGCGCCCGTCTTGCCGCCCTCTACTTGAATAGTGATGAACTTGGTGGCGCCTTCGCCGTCGCGCACGATGGCCTGGGCCAATTGACGGGCCACACTCAGCATCGCGGCTTTGAGCGCTTGGCCCTCGGAGCTGGTCAGTGAGTCGATAGGTGCGTGTGTGGCTTTGTTGCTGGCGATCACCACAAAGGAGTCGTTTGTGGAGGTGTCGCCATCCACCGTGACACGGTTGAAGGATCCCTCGGCCAGCTCCAGCGCCAATTGCTGTATCACGGCTTGGCTGACGCACGCGTCAGTGGCCATAAAGCCCAACATGGTCGCCATATTGGGGCGGATCATGCCCGCGCCTTTGCTAATGCCGCTGATGCTGACCAGTGCACCGCCAATCATCACTTGCGCACCAAAGGCCTTGGCGATGGTGTCGGTGGTCATGATGCCCTCCGCCGCGCGCACCCAATGGGTCGGGCTGGCGTCGGCCAGGGCCGCAGGCAAACCCGACACGATGCGATCAACCGGCAGCGGCTCCATGATGACGCCGGTGGAGAAGGGTAAGATTTGCGCTGGTGCGAGCCCCAGCAGGTCGGCCAGCGCTTGGCAGGTGCTGCGCGCGCGCGCCAAGCCTTCTTGACCCGTGCCTGCATTGGCATTGCCGGTGTTGATGACCATGGCGCGAATGCTTTGGCCTGAAGTACGTGCAATTTCGAGGTGCTCGCGGCAGACCTGAACCGGTGCAGCACAAAAACGGTTTTGCGTGAACACACCGGACACACTGGCCCCTTCGTCGATCAAGACGACGGTGAGGTCTTTGCGATTGGCCTTGCGAATGCCTGATTCGGTAACACCAATGCGAACACCTGCCACTGCGGGGAGGTGAGCGGGATTGGGGGCGGTCAAATTGACGGGCATGGAGGGGCTTCCTTTTCAATCAACTCGGGACAGCGCAGCCACACCTCGGGTGACTGCAGTCTGCCCCGCAAGCTATCAGGCTAACTTACCGTGGCACTGCTTGTATTTCTTGCCACTGCCGCAAGGGCAAGGGTCATTACGGCCCACGCGAGGTACATCACCAACTTTGTCGAAGGGCGGCTGTTGCGACGTGGCACCATCCGTGGTGATGGACACTTCACCCGTTTCGGTGGGGGCGCTGTAGGTCACGTTGGCAATGCTCTCGCCGCGTTGCTCCATCGCGTCAGCGGCTTGCTCCAGCTGTTCACCCGACTGAATTTTGACCGTCATCAATAATTTGGTGACGTCATTTTTCACAGCATCAAGCAACTGACCAAACAGCTCAAACGCTTCGCGCTTGTACTCTTGCTTGGGTTGCTTCTGGGCGTAGCCGCGCAGGTGAATGCCCTGGCGCAGATAGTCGAGCGCGCTCAGGTGCTCGCGCCATTGCGAGTCAATACTTTGCAGTAAAACCATGCGCTCAAACTGGGTGAAGTTCTCGGCCCCCACCTGATCCACTTTGGCATCAAAAATCGTTTTCGCAGCGGCCTGAACGGTCTCTAGCAAGTCTTCGTCGGTGATGGCGTTGGCGGCTTGCACTTGCTGGTTCAAAGCCACGTCCATTTGCCATTCAGTAGACAGCACTTTTTCCAGACCCGCCACGTCCCACTGCTCTTCAACCGATTCAGGCGGAACGTACTGGTGCACCAAATCGGTAAAGCAGCCTTCGCGCAGCGAGGCGATCTGGGCCGAGAGGTCGTTCGCATCCAAGATCTCATTGCGCTGCTGGTAAATCACTTTGCGCTGGTCGTTGGAGACGTCGTCGTATTCGAGCAGTTGCTTGCGCATGTCAAAGTTGCGCGCTTCGACCTTGCGCTGCGCACTCTCAATGCTGCGTGACACGATGCCGGCTTCAATCGCTTCGCCATCGGGCATCTTGAGTCGGTCCATGATCGCTTTGACCCGGTCACCCGCGAAGATGCGCATCAAGGCATCGTCCAGACCCAGGTAAAAACGCGAGGAGCCTGGGTCGCCTTGACGGCCGGATCGGCCACGCAACTGGTTGTCAATGCGGCGGGATTCATGGCGTTCTGTGGCGATGATGCGCAGGCCGCCCAGTGCCTTGACCTTTTCATGGTCAACTTTCCACTGGGCGCGCAATTCGGCAAGTTTGGCTTGCTTGGCCGCGTCGTCCAAGGCTGCATCGGCTTCTACGGCTTCAATGGCTTTTTCGATGTTGCCGCCCAGCACAATGTCCGTGCCTCGCCCTGCCATATTGGTGGCGATGGTGATGACTTTTTCCCGCCCGGCTTGGGCAATGATGTCGGCCTCACGGGCGTGCTGCTTGGCGTTGAGCACCTGGTGCGGCAGGTTTTCTTTGTTCAGCAACTCATCAATGATTTCGGAGTTTTCAATCGATGTGGTACCGACCAGAACGGGCTGCCCGCGCTCATAGCATTCGCGAATATCCTGAATGGCGGCTTCGTATTTTTCGCGCGTGGTTTTGTAGATGCGGTCGAGCTGGTCTTCACGTGAACTCAGTCGGTTGGGTGGGATGACCACGGTTTCTAGACCGTAAATTTCTTGAAATTCGTAGGCTTCGGTGTCAGCCGTGCCGGTCATGCCAGCCAGCTTGGCGTAGAGACGGAAATAGTTTTGGAAAGTGATGGAGGCCAGAGTTTGATTTTCGGCCTGGATTTGTACGCCTTCTTTGGCTTCAACGGCTTGGTGCAGGCCATCGCTCCAGCGGCGGCCCGTCATGAGGCGGCCGGTGAACTCGTCCACGATCACCACTTCGCCGCTTTGCACCACGTAGTGTTGGTCACGGTGGTAGAGGTGGCGCGCCCGCAGAGCTGCATACAGGTGGTGCATGAGGGTGATGTTGGCAGGGTCATACAGACTGGCCCCCTCAGGCAGCAAACCGGCTTGGCTGAGGATGGCTTCCGCATTCTCATGGCCTTGCTCTGTCAAAAAAACTTGGTGACTTTTTTCATCCAGCGTGAAGTCACCCGGCTTGGTCACGCCCTCACCCGTGCGTGGATCGGCCTCGCCTTCTTGCAGCGTCAAGCTGGGCACAATTTTATTGATGGCGATATAGAGTTCGGTCTGGTCTTCGGCTTGGCCGCTGATGATCAGCGGCGTGCGCGCCTCGTCAATCAGGATGGAGTCCACCTCATCGACGATGGCGTAGTTCAGGCCGCGCTGCACGCGGTCTGCGCGCTCATAGACCATGTTGTCGCGCAGGTAGTCGAAACCGTATTCGTTGTTGGTGCCGTAGGTGATGTCGGCCCGGTACGCGGTCTGCTTGTCTTCACGCGACATTTGCGGCAAGTTGATGCCTACGCTCAGGCCCAAGAAGTTGTACAGCCGCCCCATCCACAGAGCATCGCGGTTGGCCAAGTAATCGTTGACGGTAACCACGTGCACGCCGTGGCCGCTCAGGGCATTGAGGTACACCGGCAGTGTTGCAGTCAGTGTTTTTCCTTCGCCCGTGCGCATCTCGGAAATCTTGCCGTTGTGCAGAGACATGCCACCCATCAACTGCACATCGAAATGGCGCATCTTCATGATGCGTTTGGAACCCTCACGCACCACGGCAAAGGCTTCTGGCAGCAGAGCGTCTAACGCCTCGCCTTTGGCGACACGGTCGCGGAACTCCTGTGTTTTGCCACGCAACTCTTCGTCGCTCAGCTTTTCAAACTGAGGCTCCATCGCATTGATGCGCGTCACGATGGTGCGGTATTGCTTGAGCAGGCGGTCATTGCGACTGCCGAAAATTTTGGTGAGGATATTGGTGACCATGAATGCTCAACTCATTTGCAGACTCTTGCGAACCTGCAAATCAGCGCAATCCTTTTTCAATCAAGGTGAATGAGAGTTGCCACAATTGTGCGGCAACGGCTGACCCGGTTAATTTTTTGAACCGGGTTAACCAAGTCTTTGATTCTACCTTCGCACCTGAGAGTTGGGCGTGGCGTTGATGTTGACCTTTTGTGCAGATGCCAAAGCAAGTTGCTGGGCTGGCAAGTCGTGTCCTGCATTGAGGAATTTTTGGGGATCTTGAAATACACCCTGAACCAGCACCTCAAAATGAAGGTGTGGTCCCGTGGAGCGGCCAGTCGTGCCTACTTCGGCTATTTTTTGGCCCCGTTTGATGAGGTCGCCATTTTTAACAAAAACTCGCGAAGAGTGAGCGTAACGAGTGATGAGCCCCTTGCCGTGGTCTACTTCGATCATATTCCCATAAGCAGGGTGAACTTCCTGGGTCACTACCACGCCACCAGCAGCAGCCAAGATGGGTGTGCCGGGAGGTGCCTGGAAATCTAGGCCCGTATGCAGTGCGGAGTGGCCTGAGATGGGGTCTATTCGCCACCCAAACCCCGAGCCTGAATTGACGTTTGCAACAGGGCTTTGCGTTGGCACCATCATGGCCCGGACTTTTTGTTCAAACAAGCGGGATTCCATGACAGTCAATAAATCGGTACGCTGACCGGATAGTCGCTCCAAGTCAGTCAGAGTCGACTGTAGCTCCTCCATGGTGAGTGATCGACCTGAGACCAATGTGCCGCCCTGACCAGGCTTGGTTTTGATGTCGTTGGGGTTGATGCCTGCCAGGCCGGAAACACGTTCCCCTAGAGATTCAATTTGAATCATCTTGGCTTGCATTTCCCCGAGTTGTTTGGCCATAACGTCCAAGTTATCACGCATGATGCGGTCACGCTGGGCGAACTCATCTTTAACTACTAACTTGACCAGTGTGCCTATGACGGGCCAGCCCTCGCGTGCGCCTTTGAGGAAAACCCAGTGGTATAGGCCAGCAGCTACCAACATCAAAGTTAAAGAGATGCCCATTCCTGCTAGCAACAGCTGTTTGCCGCTCAAGTGGATAGCGCGGCTCTTGGCGAGCCAGGCATCCGTGATAATCAAATGCATATGAACGTTCCTCGCAAGGTCAATCTATGAATCGCCGTGCCCACTCAGTGAGCTTGCAACAGGCAACTCAAGACTCGCCCATACTGGCCAGATTGACCGAATTAACGACAGATTCAGTGGCCAGACTCAAGGCTATTGAATCGCTGATTCCTGCTCCACTTCGCGCTGCAATAACTGCAGGGCCGATTGATGGGCAGGATTGGTGTCTTCTTGTGAGTAGCAATGCGGCTGCTGCCAAAATCCGCCAGTGCCTGCCTGCATTGATCTCCCACCTGCGTACCAAGGGATGGGAGGTTACATCAATTCGTTTGAAGGTTCAATCGCTACGAAGTTGATAGTTCGTAGCAAGAGTGAGTTAAATGGTGCCGATTGTCGGAATCGAACTGACGACCTACCGCTTACAAGGCGGTTGCTCTACCAACTGAGCTAAATCGGCACGGCTTATATTTTACTTCACATCAATGGCGCGAGTGGCTCTAAAGGAGCCTATTGAACACCTTATTTAATGCGAGTCAGTGCAGGCTTAGTTCGACTGGTGGGTTGGGGCGGCTCTGGCTCTGGCTTGCCATCATCTAGTGATGTCCCATGAGGTACCAATTGAACGCGTTTTCCAGTTGCCGCATTATTCGTGCCCGTGGTGCTTCTTTCTGAGTGCGAGGTCGATGCGGGTGCTTCAATCGGGAAGGCCATTCCCTGGCCGTTCTCACGCGCATAAATCGCAATCACACGGTTGATGGGAACTCGAATTTCTTGTGCAACCCCATTGAATCGAGCTTTGAACTCAATGAGATCGTTCCCCAATTGGAGTGAGCTGGTCGCATCAAAACTAATGTTGAGAACAATCTCGCCATTCTTGACGTGATCGAGAGGAACCCGAACACTTTCGTCCACCTTCACGGCTACATAGGGAGTGAAGCCGTTATCCGTACACCACTCGTAAAGAGCTCGCAAAAGGTAGGGACGTGTAGAGGGCGTGTCCTTGTTAATCATCATCAATCGTTGAGTACGGGCACTTACTTTCGCATCACTTTTTCAGATGGTGTCAGTGCTTCAATATAGGCTGGTCGCGAGAAAATGCGTTCGGCATATTTGAGCAGTGGGGCCGCATTTTTACTGAGCTCAATGCCGTAGTAGTCCAAACGCCAGAGCAGTGGGGCAATTGCGACATCCAGCATGGAGAAGTTATCGCCCAACATGTACTTGTTCTTAAGGAACACAGGGGCGAGTTGTGTCAGACGATCACGGATGTGAGCGCGCGCTTTTTCCAGTGTTTTCTCGTTACCCTTGGCCACACGGGACTCCAGTGTAGAGACGTGCACAAAGAGTTCTTTTTCGAAGTTGAGTAGGAACAGGCGAACTCGAGCTCGGTCAACCGGATCGCCAGGCATTAACTGAGGGTGTGGAAAGCGCTCATCAATGTACTCGTTGATGATATTGGACTCATACAAAATGAGATCACGCTCCACCAGAATGGGGACTTGGCCATAAGGATTCATTACATTGATGTCTTCTGGCTTGTTGTACAGATCGACATCACGAATTTCAAAATCCATGCCTTTTTCAAACAGAACAAAACGACAACGATGAGAAAACGGGCAGGTTGTTCCTGAATACAACACCATCATGGTGGGGGCTCCTAAAAATCAAAAAGAGTGGGGTGCGCCGCGCACCCCACTCCGAACAGTTCAAGCCTCAATGTGCCATTGAGGCTTGGCATAGGGTAATCGTTAAATTTACTTGACGTCTTTCCAGTAGGCTGCGTTAAGACGCCAAGCGAAAAATGAGAACATGAGCAGGAATATTAGAACCCAGACGCCAACACGCACGCGGGTGTTTTGAGCAGGTTCACCCATCCACTGTAGGTAGTTGACGAGGTCGCCAACCGCTTGATCATACTGGAGTGGGCTCATCGTTCCTGGGGTCAGTTGTTCCCAGCCCGAAAAGGCCAAGGACTCATGGCCGTGCGCGCCAGCTACCGTTTTCATGATGGGTTGACGCTTACCTTGCAACTCCCACAGGGCGTGGGGCATGCCCACGCTGGGGAAAGCCAGGTTGTTCCAACCCGTGGCCTTGGTCGCATCGGGGTAAAAGGTGCGCAAGAAGGTGTAGAGGTAATCAGCGCCTGAGCCTTGACCCGGTGCAGCGCGTGAACGCGCAATCACAGTGAGATCGGGTGGGTTGGCGCCAAACCAGAGCTTGGCTTGCTTGGGGTCAATGGCCGACTTCATGGTGTCACCGACTTTGTCGGTGGCGAACAGTAAGTTGTCTTTGATCTGCTCGTTGGTGAAGCCAATGTCTTGCAGGCGGTTGTAGCGCATGTAAGCCGCAGAATGGCAGCTCAGGCAGTAGTTCACAAACAGCTTGGCACCGTTTTGCAAAGAGGCCATGTCGGAGGTGTTGATCGGGGCTTTGTCCCAAACAATGGCACCTTCGCTCGAGGCTTGTGCGGCGGACGTGAAGCCGAGCGCTGCAATCAGGGCAATGAGAATTTTTTTCATGTTGTTTTGCTCCGGCTCAATGTGCAGCAAAGGTGACGCGGGTGGGTACGGGTTTGGTTTGACCCAAACGACTCCACCACGGCATCAGCAGGAAGAAGCCAAAGTAGAAGAGAGTTCCAACTTGGGACACGCGCTCACCGATCGCCGAGGGTGGTTGCACACCCAAGTAGGCCAGCACGACAAAATTGATGACAAAAATACCGTACATGTATTTGTGCCAATCAGGACGGTAGCGGATCGACTTCACTTCGCAGTTGTCCAGCCAAGGCAGGAAGAACAGAATGACGACCGCGCCACCCATGACCAGCACGCCCCAGAACTTGGCGTCAATGGCAAGCATCATGGCCGTGATCGCCACAGCAGCACCGAGGACGACAGCTTTGAGCAGGGTTGCCATCTTCAGTTTGACGGCGCTGAAAACGGCCGCACCCAGAACGCAGGCGATCAAGGCATACATCATCTCGCTGGTGATGGCGCGCAGCATGGAGTAGTAAGGCGTGAAGTACCAGACTGGCGCGATATGCGCAGGAGTCTTGAGCGGGTCAGCCGGGAT
The DNA here is from genome assembly GCA_947374105.1 of Comamonadaceae bacterium. Taxonomy (GTDB): domain Bacteria; phylum Pseudomonadota; class Gammaproteobacteria; order Burkholderiales; family Burkholderiaceae_C; genus CANCDA01. Next base: position 9,635 of record CANCAO010000014.1, read on the forward strand.
AAAGTTGTTGTACTCCAAAAAGTAGCCGCCGAACTCAGGGGCGAAGAAGATGATCGCGGAGAACACCATCAAGAACAGGCTGACAGCGTAGATGTCATGCACCGAGTAGTAGGGGTGGAAGGGCACGCCATCTAGGGGATGACCTTGCGCATCCTTAGGTGCATTGGGGCCTTTGATCTCAACGCCATCCGGGTTGTTGGAGCCAACTTCGTGCAGTGCAATGATATGTGCGGCAACAAGGCCCAACAGCACCAGAGGAACGGCAATGACGTGGAAGCTGAAGAAGCGGTTCAGGGTGGCATCGCCCACCACATAGTCGCCGCGAATCAGCAGCGCCAGATCGGGGCCGACGAAAGGAATGGCGGCAAACAGGTTCACGATCACCTGGGCACCCCAGTAGCTCATCTGACCCCATGGCAGAAGATAGCCCATGAAGGCTTCGGCCATGAGGCACAAGAAGATGGCGCAACCAAAGATCCAAACCAACTCACGTGGCTTGCGGTAGCTGCCGTAGATCAGACCACGGAACATGTGCAGGTAAACCACCACAAAGAAGGCCGAAGCGCCAGTGGAATGCATGTAGCGCACCAACCAGCCCCAAGGCACGTCGCGCATGATGTACTCGACCGAGCCAAACGCCAACGCAGCATCGGGTTTGTAGTGCATGACCAGGAAAATACCGGTCACGATTTGGATCACCAAGACCAACAAGGCGAGCGAACCAAAGATATACCAAAAATTAAAGTTCTTTGGTGCGTAATACTCGCTCATGTGCTCTTTAAAGAGCTTGCTCAGCGGGAAGCGGTTGTCCACCCAGTTCAGCAGCTTGTCAGCGACCGGGGCATTGGGGGAGATTTCTTTCATTTCAGCCATTGTGTTCTCCGCTCTGTAATCAGGCTTTTTTATCTTCACCGATCAGCAACTTGCTGTCGGAGAGGTAGAAGTGCGGGGGCACCTCGAGGTTGTCTGGCGCGGGCTTGTTCTTGAACACGCGCCCTGCCATGTCAAAAGTGGAGCCATGGCAGGGGCACAAAAAGCCGCCTTGCCAGTCATCCGGCAATGATGGCTGGGCGCCCATTTGAAATTTATCGGAAGGCGAGCAGCCTAGGTGCGAGCAAATTCCCACGGCCACCATGATCTCCGGCTTAATGGAGCGGTGCTGGTTGCGGGCGTACTCTGGGGTGAGTTCTGATGGCTTGCGTTCTGATTTGGGGTCAGCTAACTGACCCTCTGCTTTGCTCAAAGTCGCCAGTTGTTCAGGGGTGCGCTTGATGATCCACACCGGTTTGCCGCGCCACTCAACAGTGAGCTTTTCGCCCGGCTTGAGGGCTGCGATGTCCACCTCAACGGCAGCGCCTGCAGCCTTGGCCCTCTCGGACGGTTGGAATGAACTAATGAAAGGAATGGCAACTGCGCCAGCACCTACGGCACCCGCGCAACTGGAGGCGATGAGCCAAGTCCGTTTGCTGGGATCAATTTGACTATTTGGGGTCAGCGTGTCACTCATGGAAATCCTCAATGAAACATCACGGCGCGGCGGTTGGTGTTGCGCGCGATAACCGAAAATTATAGCTGACACCAGGAGCTTGCCGGAAGGAAGGTAATGCCTTGCTGTCAAAAATCCGAAACCATGCTATACTCGTCGGCTCTGCGGAAATCCGTCTGCGGGGCTAAATTGAAGAGGTCAACATGTACGCGGTCATAAAAACCGGTGGCAAACAATATCGTGTTGCTGCTGGAGAAAAAATTAAAGTAGAACAGATTGCTGCGGACGTAGGCCAAGAGATTGTTATCGACCAAGTTCTGGCTGTCGGAAACGGCGCTGAATTGAAGGTGGGTACGCCCTTGGTGTCCGGCGCAACTGTCACGGTCACTGTGGTGACGCAGGGCAAGCACGACAAAGTGCGCATTTTTAAAATGCGCCGTCGCAAGCATTATCAAAAACGTCAAGGTCACCGCCAGCTGTTCACCGAACTGCTCATCGGTGCGATTGCAGTCTAAGGACTTGAGTCATGGCACAGAAAAAAGGCGGCGGCTCTACGCGAAATGGGCGCGATTCGCAGCCCAAAATGTTGGGTGTGAAAGCTTTTGGCGGTGAGTTGGTGAGCGCTGGCTCCATCATCGTTCGCCAACGCGGCACCAAGTTCCACCCCGGCGTCAATGTCGGCGTGGGCAAGGATCACACCTTGTTTGCTCTAAAGGACGGCCACGTTTCATTCGCCATCAAAGGCGCATTGAGCAAGCACACGGTGAACATTACCGCTGCTTAAGCTGTCGGTTGCTCCCGTTCGAAACCCTGCGCCCGGCGCGGGGTTTTTCGTTTATAAACCTTGAAAAACCATTGCCATGAAATTCGTTGATGAAGCCTATATCGACCTGTCTGCTGGAGACGGGGGAAACGGCTGCGTCTCGTTTCGGCACGAGAAATACAAAGAATTTGGCGGTCCTAACGGTGGCGATGGTGGCAGAGGTGGCCACGTGTTTGCCGTGGCCGACGTCAACCTGAACACACTGGTGGACTTCCGCTACGCACGTCGTCATGACGCTAAGCGTGGCCAGCACGGCATGGGCTCAGACATGTTTGGCGCTGCGGGTGAGGACATCACCCTCAAGATGCCAGTGGGCACCATCATCACCGATGTTGAAACAGGTGAGGTCTTGTTCGAGATGCTCATCCCGGGCGAGGTCATTACCATCGCCAAAGGCGGTGATGGCGGTTTCGGCAATATGCGTTTCAAAAGTGCCATCAACCGTGCGCCGCGTCAAAAAACACCGGGTTGGCCTGGCGAAAAAAGAAGCGTTAAGCTCGAACTCAAAGTTTTGGCCGATGTCGGCTTGCTCGGTCTGCCCAATGCAGGCAAGTCCACGCTGATTACCGCCATCTCGAATGCCCGGCCGCGCATTGCGGATTACCCCTTCACCACCTTGCATCCTAACTTGGGCGTGGTGCGCGTGGGCCCTGAGCAAAGCTTTGTGGTGGCCGATCTGCCGGGTTTGATTGAGGGTGCGGCCGAAGGCGCAGGCCTGGGGCATTTGTTTTTGCGCCATTTGCAGCGCACTAGACTGCTGTTACACGTGGTGGACATGGCCCCGTTTGATGATGGCGTTGATCCTGTAGCGCAAGCCAAGGCCATTGTGGGTGAGTTGAAAAAATACGATGCCGCCTTGTTTGACAAGCCGCGCTGGGTAGTGCTCAACAAGCTCGACATGGTGCCGGTTGAAGAGCGTGAAGCCTTGGTGAAAGACTTTGTCAAACGCTTCAAGTACAAAGGCCCGGTGTTTGAAATCTCGGCCCTCAACCACGAAGGTTGCGACAAGCTCGTCAAGGCTGTTTACAAGCACATCAAGTCGCAGCAGGTTGCTGAGCAGATACCTGAGGAAGTTGACCCGCGCTTCAAAGAAGAATCAGCCGAGTAAATTGAGCGATTGAATTCGCCTCGCCGACTTGCTATTTAAAAAATAGCTACTTACGCTTATAAATAGTGCCCTACAAGCCCATATGACATCAAAATCAGCGTCTGATGTATTGCGCAACGCCCGCCGCATCGTCGTCAAAGTAGGCTCCAGTTTGGTGACCAATGAAGGCCGT
>CANCAO010000015.1 GCA_947374105.1 Comamonadaceae bacterium
AGCTTGAAACTGGTAGTTGGCTTGACGCCTGCTGCAGTTGAAGACTTAAATCAGACATGGGTGACCTGACCTAGAGACTCCCCCTATGAAGGGGCAGGTGGAAACGGGATCCGGCGGGGCTGGATGGAGAGGGGGGATTGTACCTGCCCGCTGGCAACGGCTGACTTGTTGATCTATGTCAAAGTTACGCAGGTGTCGTCCCGGTAGATTGCTTTCATGCAGACAAGTGCCATCCTGGAACCGCTGATCGTGATAAACAAACCGCCCGATGTTGATGCCACAGCACAGGCCGACTTGCGTTTGTTGGACGATCCCGAAGAATGGCTTGAATTCAGCCAAGCCTTGCCAAGAGAGTCGGGGGTTTGGGAGTCCAGCCTTGTGATCAAAGGCATGTACTGTGCCAGTTGTGCCTTGACGGTCGAGTCTGTGCTCAAAGCTGTGCCGGGCGTGCTGGAGGCGGAGGTCAGCGCAGCCAGTCATCGCGCCCGTGTGCGCTGGCGGGCGGCGACTGTGTTGCCGTCAACCTGGCTGCTGGCCTTACAGCGGGCGGGCTATACGGCGCTGTTACTGGGCGATACCCAGGCGGCTGTGCAGCGGCTGGCTCAGACACGGCTTGCGCTCTGGCGTTGGCTGGTGGCGGGCCTGTGCATGATGCAGGTCATGATGTACGCCGCACCGGCCTATTTGTCGGAACCCGGTGAAATCTCGCCGGACGCGCAAGGTTTGTTGCGCTGGGCCGCCTGGGTTCTAAGTTTGCCGGTTTTGCTATTTTCTTGCGCCCCCTTTTTCCGACAAGCCTGGCATGACTTGCGCCAGGGTCGAATCGGCATGGATTTGCCGGTGAGCTTGGGCATCCTGATTACTTTCGGGGTCAGCATGGCGGGAACCTTCGAACCTCAGGGCCTGTTCGGGAGAGAAGTTTATTTCGATTCACTCACGATGTTTGTATTTTTCCTGCTCACTGGGCGGTGGCTGGAGATGCGTCTGCGTGACCGCACGGCGGGTGCATTAGAGGCCTTGATAGACCGCTTGCCTGATAGTGTGGAGCGACTCAGTGTACAAGGCGTCTTTGAGCGGGTCCGGGCACGTCGGCTACGGCCCGGCGATTTGATTCGGGTGCATGCCGGTGAAGCCTTTCCGGTGGATGGCGAGGTGGTTTTGGGGGAGACATTCGCCGATGAAGCGCTGCTGACGGGGGAGTCCAGGCCTCTCGCCCGGGGTCCTGGGTCGCAGGTGATTGCTGGTAGTCACAACCTGTCGGCGACGGTGCAGGTGCGGGTGCTGCGCCTAGGGGCCAACACCCGCTTCGCCCAAATTGTGGCATTGATGGCGCGGGCGGCCCTGGATAAACCGCAGTTGGCACAACTGGCGGATCGTATTGCTCGGCCATTTTTGATTTTTGTGCTGCTCGCTGCGGGGGGCACCTGTGCTTATTGGTGGCCGCAAGATCCTGAGCGAGCCTTGATGGTGGCTGTCGCCGTGTTGGTCGTCACCTGCCCCTGTGCCCTGTCGCTCGCCACGCCAGCAGCCATGCTGGCCGCCGCCGGTGCCTTGGCCCGCCGTGGGGTGCTGGTGCGTCGGCTGCAAGCCCTTGAAACCTTGGCATCGGTCGATTTGGTGGTGTTCGACAAGACGGGTACTTTGACGCGTGACACGTTTGTGCTGTCGGAGGTTCAGTTCAAGCCAGGAATGACCCGGGCGCTTGCACTGGACTTGGCGGCTGCGCTGGCTCGGCAATCCTTGCACCCGGTGTCGCGTGCCTTGGTCTGTGCCGCCGGGCCGGTGCTGTTCGATGCCACCAATGTGAAAGAGTCTATCGGTCAAGGCTTGTCAGGGCAGGTGGTACGTCAGGATTTGGCGGCACCTGGGGGTGCTGAAGTACTGAAGTTGCGCCTCGGATCGGCTCAATTTTGTGGGCTGACGCAGAGGCCGGGAGATGCCCTGCAAGTTCACTTGGCCGATGCTCAAGGGTGGCTGGCCAGCTTTGTTCTGCAAGAAGAGTTGCGCTCCGATACCGTGGCCACCCTGCGTGCCCTGCAAGCCGAGGGGCTGGAGGTCCAAGTGTTGTCGGGCGACACCTCACAGGCCGTGACGCGGGTGGCGCGGGAGCTCGGGCTGACGCAGAAGTCGTCACAGGTAAGGGGGGGCTGTAGCCCTGATGACAAGTTGGCGTTTTTGCGCTCGGCCCAGCAAAGAGGGCGTACCGTGGCGATGGTGGGTGACGGGCTCAACGATGGGCCGGTGTTGGCCGGTGCGCATGTCGCATTTGCCATAGGGCAGGCCGCCCCGCTGGCACAAGACAGTGCTGATTTTGTTTTGACTGGCGAGCGTCTGGGCGCTGTGCTTGAAACATTGCAAATGGCACGTCGTACGGTTCGGGTGGTACGGCAAAACTTGATTTGGGCAGCCAGTTACAACCTGATTTGTATTCCACTGGCGGTGTTAGGGGCGCTACCCGCCTGGGCAGCTGGTTTGGGAATGGCCGCAAGCTCTCTGTTGGTGGTGCTGAACGCTTTGCGACTGAGTTCACCCCTCGTGAGGACCGCGTGATGGACATTCTGTTTCTTCTGATTCCTCTCTCGGTAGTTTTGGTTTTGCTGATTCTGGCAGCCTTGTGGTGGGCGGTCTATCGGGGGCAGTTCGAGTCGATGGATCAAGAAGCAGAACGCATTCTTCACACTGATTGATCTACATCAAATTAAATCAAAGCTCGACGACGACACTCCTATTCAAATCAACGAGGATCCTGATGAACTCTCCAGCAACGCAGGTCGCCACCTATAACGACACGGTTGTGCGCCAGTTTTCCCTGATGTCTGTGGTTTGGGGCGTGGTCGGCATGCTGGTGGGCGTTTTCATCGCCGCACAGCTGGCTTGGCCAGAACTCAATTTCGGCATATCCTGGCTTAGCTATGGGCGCTTGCGGCCACTGCACACCAACGCTGTAATCTTCGCGTTTGGGGGGTGTACGCTGTTCGCTACCAGTTACTACGTGGTGCAGCGTACTTGTCAGGTTCCGCTGTTCGCCCGGCAGCTCGCAGCCTTCACATTCTGGGGTTGGCAGACCGTTATCGTGGCTGCTGCCATCAGTCTGCCGATGGGGTACACCACAGGCAAAGAATACGCCGAACTCGAATGGCCGATTGATATCCTCATTACGCTGGTATGGGTGTCTTATGCGATTGTCTTCTTCGGCACTATAGGCATACGCAAGGTGCGACACATTTACGTGGCGAACTGGTTTTACGGCGCTTTCATCATTGCCGTGGCGCTGCTCCATGTCGTTAACAGCGCTGAGGTACCGGCTGATTGGATGAAGTCGTACTCTGCCTATGCAGGGGTGCAGGATGCAATGGTGCAGTGGTGGTATGGACACAACGCAGTTGGATTTTTCCTGACGGCGGGGTTCTTGGGCATCATGTATTACTTCATTCCCAAACAGGCCGAACGCCCCATTTACAGCTACCGCTTGTCTATCGTTCATTTTTGGGCACTGATTTTCACCTACATGTGGGCGGGCCCACATCACCTGCATTACACGGCTTTGCCAGATTGGACGCAGTCGATTGGAATGGTGTTCTCGCTGATTTTGCTGGCCCCCAGCTGGGGCGGGATGATCAACGGAGTCATGACTTTGTCGGGTGCTTGGCATAAGCTGCGTGACGACCCGGTGTTGCGATTCATGATTGTCTCGTTGTCGTTCTATGGCATGAGCACCTTCGAAGGGCCGATGATGGCGATTAAGACCGTTAATGCCTTGTCGCACTACACAGACTGGACGATTGGCCATGTCCACTCCGGCGCGCTGGGTTGGGTCGGTCTGGTTTCTATGGGCTCGCTGTATTACCTGATCCCGCGCCTGTTTGGCCAGAAAAAGATGTACAGCCACAGCGCCATTGAATTGCACTTTTGGATTGCCACTATCGGCATTGTTCTGTACATCGCTGCGATGTGGATCGCTGGCGTGATGCAGGGTTTGATGTGGCGTGCGCTCAATACAGATGGAACGCTGACCTATACCTTTGTCGAGTCGGTCAAGGCGACTTATCCGTTCTACGTGATCCGTGTCGTGGGGGGCTTGTTGTACTTAGGTGGCATGTTAGTGATGGCTTGGAACACCTGGATGACTGTGGCACAAGGTCGTCCAGTGCGTGTCCCCGTTCCGCTGCCTCGAGCCGTTTGATCAGGAGCTAATTTTTATGAATGACAACAACACGCCTGTCACCGGTTTTTCGCACGAAAAGATTGAAACCAACAACTTTTTGATGATCGTTTTGATCTTGTTAGTGATCGCCATTGGTGGTCTAGTCGAGATCGTGCCGCTGTTCTTCCAGAAGTCCACGACTGAGCCGATACCGGGCATCAAACCTTATACCGCCCTTCAACTGGCTGGGCGCGACATTTACCTGCGCGAGGGTTGCTACAACTGCCACTCTCAGATGATTCGTCCGTTTCGGGCCGAAACCTTGCGCTACGGTCATTACTCGGTGGCGGGTGAATTTGTTTACGACCACCCGTTTCAGTGGGGAAGCAAGCGCACCGGTCCTGACCTGCACCGCGTGGGCGGCAAGTACAGCGATGAGTGGCACCGCATACACCTGAACAATCCGCGTGATTTGGTGCCTGAATCGAACATGCCAGCTTATTCTTGGCTGGACAAGGCTACGGTAGATGCTGCCGGAATGGCGCCTCGAATGAAGGCACTGCGTAGGGTGGGGGTCCCCTATACGGATGCCGAAATTGCCAAGGCGGCTGAAGAGGTCAAAGGAAAAACCGACATGGACGCGCTTGTGGCGTATCTGCAGGTACTCGGACGCGCGTTGAAGTGAAACTCTGAGGATTGACATGGACATCACTACCCTTCGCATTGCTGCCACGCTGGCAAGCTTTGCCACCTTCATCGGTATTATTTATTGGGCCTGTGCCCGACGCAATCAGGCCAGCTTCAATGAGGCGGCCCTCATTCCGTTCGAACAGGATTAAGTTATGAGCGATTTCACGGGAAACTTCTGGTCAATCTATGTGGCGGTCATTACCTTGGTCGGTATCGTGGCCTGTCTTATTTTGCTTTGGGTTACCGCGCATAAAAAGGTTGTGGCGCGCAGCGACAACACCACGGGCCACGTTTGGGACGAGGACCTGAGGGAAATGAACAACCCCTTGCCACGCTGGTGGATGTGGATGTTTGTGCTCAGCATCGTGTTCTCATTGGGCTACTTGGTGGCTTACCCTGGCTTGGGTAGTTACGCCGGTGAACTCGGATGGACTGCAAGCAGCGAATACAAGGCCGAGGTAGAGCAGGCCAATAAAGAATTGGATCCGCTGTACGCGCAGTTCAGCGTAAAAACCCCCGAAGAACTCGCGGGTGATCCAGCTGCCATGGCGGTTGGCGAGAGATTGTTTATGAACAGCTGTGCTCAGTGTCATGGTTCGGATGCACGTGGCAGTAAAGGTTTTCCGAACTTGACGGATGGTGACTGGTTGCATGGTGGCGCGCCTGACAAGATTGCCGAGACTTTGACCCTTGGTCGTGTCGGACAAATGCCTCCGATGGCTGCTGCAGTGGGCTCGCCCGATGATGTGAAGAATGTCGCTAATTACGTACTCAGTTTGTCAGCGAATCCACATGACTCTGTTCGTGCTGCGCTGGGTAAATCGAAATTCAGCGCTTGCGCTGCCTGCCACGGCATGGACGGTAAGGGGAATCAGGCTCTCGGCGCCCCCAATTTGACGGACGATGTTTGGCTGCATGGTTGGGGCGAGCAGGCCATCATTACCATCATCAACAACGGCAAGATCAATGAGATGCCGGCGCAAGGTGGAAAATTGACCGAGGCGCAGATCCATGTGTTGGCGGCCTATGTATGGAGTTTGTCTAACAAGCCTGTCGCGAATATGGCGATTGTCAAAAAACTCTAAAGAAAATCTAGTGGTGCAGCCTCTCGTTCGCAAGGTGATTCCTATCGTCTCTCTTGAGTGGGACGGGGAGAGTGAGTCACTCTACGAAGCGCAGAAGAAAATTTATCCGCGTTCGGTCAGCGGCTTATTCACCCAATGGCGCTGGGCTTTGGTGTTACTGACTCAGTTGGTGTTCTACGGGTTGCCGTGGTTTGAATGGGGCCAGCGCCAAGCCGTTCTGTTTGACCTGGGTGCGCGGCGTTTCTATATCTTGGGCTATGTGTTGTACCCACAAGACTTCATTTATTTGACAGGTCTGTTGGTGATCAGCGCTTTATCCTTGTTTTTGTTTACCGCCGTGGCCGGTCGTTTGTGGTGCGGCTTCGCTTGCCCGCAAACGGTCTATACCGAAATTTTTCTATGGATCGAGCGTAAAGTTGAAGGAGACCGAAACGCCCGATTACAGCTAGATGGCTCGCCCATGTCGCCAGAAAAGCTGGTCAAAAAATGGTTCAAACACCTGCTGTGGCTCGGTCTGGCAATGTGGACTGGCTTTACTTTTGTCGGCTATTTCACCCCGATTCGTGAATTAGGCTTGGAATTTTTGCAAACGCGCATGGGCTCGTGGGAAGTGTTCTGGGTGTTTTTTTATGGCTTTATCACCTATGGCAACGCTGGCTTCATGCGGGAGCAGGTCTGCAAATACATGTGCCCTTACGCACGTTTTCAGAGTGCGATGTTCGACCGCGACACCTTGATCGTCAGCTATGACGAAATGCGTGGTGAGCCCCGGGGTTCGCGGTCCCGCAAGGCAGACCCTTCCGCGCTGTCGTTGGGTGCATGCATTGACTGCAACCTGTGTGTGCAGGTTTGTCCGACGGGTATCGATATTCGTGATGGCCTGCAATACGAGTGCATCAGCTGTGGCGCCTGCGTGGATATTTGCAATACAGTGATGGACAAGATGAACTATGCCCACGGCCTGATTCGTTTTTCGACCCAGAACAGTGTATCGGGTGGGTGGACTAACAACCAGATGTTGCGTCGAATTTTTCGGCCACGCGTGTTGATTTATGGTGCGGTATTGTTAGTGCTGTGCCTTGGCGTACTGGTGAGCTTGATCTTGCGGGTGCCGTTGAAGGTTGATGTGGTACGTGACCGTGGAATGCTTGCACGCATTGTTGCAGGGGGGCAGCTTGAAAACGTGTACCGATTGCAGGTGATGAATGCTACTGAGCAATCTCAAACCTATCGGATTGGGGTTCAGGGGCTGCCAGGTTTGATGATTGCCTCAGAGCCACAATTCACTGTCGATGGTGCTCAATCGCGCTGGGTTGCGGTCAGGTTGGACTTGCCTTATGGTGCCGCGACACCGGGATCGCATTCCATTCGATTCAATATAGATGCTGTTGACACAGGTATGCATGTGTCTGAGAAATCTGTGTTTCTGGTGCCTCGTTGAAATTTTGAAGGAGCTTTATGCCACATCACACACTCTCACCGCAAAGCGATCCTTGGTGGAGGTATGGCTATGTTTGGCTGGTGATTTCAGGTCCGGTCACGGTCATTGTTGCGGGTCTAATCACCGCGTGGCTAACCCTCCAGTCACCAGACCCTGTGCTGAGTCGGGACAACGACCCACAGATCAAAGCCATCCATCAAATGCGAGATCAGAGGGATCACAGTCTGACCCCAGCCGTACAGGCGCGCAATCATGCGGCAAAGCCCGGCTCACCTTGATTTTTATGCTTGCCCGTTGCCCAATCAAGTAAGGAGACAAGCATGTCGAATCGTTCCCTGATGTGGGTCATGGTGGCTTGGCCCGCTTTCTTAGCGGCATGCATTCTTGAACTACTGGTGTTTGCCTTTGTCGATCCTGGTGATTTACATTGGCTTGGCTCGCCTGATGCAATTTCTCGTCAAGGCGTTTACACACTGGCATTTTTTGTCTTCTGGTTAGTAACCGCAGCTGCCAGTTCACTGGCTGTTATTTTGGCGTTTCACTTGCCAAAGGTTAGTGACACGACGATGCGTTGACCATCAGTTTGAGCGCTTCGATGTCGATGATTCGAATGTTGCGCCGTTTGACTTCGACCATTCCGTCATCGGAAAATTTGGAAAAGGCACGACTCACCGTTTCGAGTTTCAGACCTAGGAAACTACCGATTTCCTCGCGTGACATGCGCAATATCAGTTGCGATTTGGAGAATCCGCGCGCGTGAAGTCTTTGAACCAGATTTAAAAGGAAGACAGCCAGTCTTTCTTCGGCCCGCATGCTTCCCAGCAGTAGCATTACACCGTGCTCCCGGACGATTTCTCGGCTCATGATTTTGTGAACATGGTGCTGCAAGGCATTGACTTCACGTGAGATTTCTTCAATCCGATCGAACGGCATCACGCAGACCTCAGTGTCTTCTAGTGCGATAGCGTTGCAGGTGTGCAAGTCGTTCACTATGCCATCCAGCCCCATGATTTCCCCGGTCATCTGAAAGCCGGTGACCTGTTCGCGTCCATCTGCGGTGGTCAAACAGGTCTTGAAAAAACCACTTCGAATGGCGTACAAGGACGTGAATTTTTCGCCATTGGAAAAAAGGGTTGTTCCCTGCTTGATCTTGCGTCGAGTGGTCACCAGTTCATCAAGACGATTAAGTTCTGTAGGGCTCAAGCCTGCAGGCATGCATAACTCACGTAGGTTGCAGTTTGAACAGGCAAGATCGTGTTTCATAGGGCAGCTATGGAATGCATTTTTTCAGTCTACCACTTGCACTCAGGTTCACTTGACTTAAATCAAAGACGAACGAAACGCGCTCGTGCACAGTCGATTTTGATTTTCGAGGAATTTAATGAACATCGTTTCGCCTGAGTTGCTGCGTCGTTTTGATGTGCCTGGGCCCCGCTATACCTCCTACCCGACGGTCGATCGCTTCGTTGAGGCTTTTACTCAGGCTGATTTGGTGCAGGCATTGGTTCAGCGTCGCTATGGCGGTGGTGCCATGGCATTGCCGCTGTCGTTGTACGTGCATCTTCCGTTTTGTGAGTCACTTTGCTACTTTTGTGCGTGCAACAAAATAATTACCAAGCATCATGGTCGTGCTGAGTTGTATTTGCGCGAATTGAGTCATGAACTTGACATTCATCTCACCCATCTTGGGGTCGGGCAACTGGTTTCTCAACTACATCTGGGTGGGGGTACGCCGACTTTTCTCAGTGATCTGGAACTGCACGAGTTAATGGCAATGTTGCGCCGTAGTTTCACGCTGTCACCAGTCGGAGAGTATTCGATTGAGGTTGATCCCCGAACGGTTAATGCGGCACGGCTTGCTTGTCTTGTTGGCTTGGGGTTTAACCGATTGAGTCTGGGTGTACAGGACTTTGATCCGGAGGTCCAGAAGGCTATTCATCGCGTGCAATCATCTGAACAGGTATTTTCCTTGGTTGAAGTTGCCCACCAGCTGGGCTTTGAGTCAGTCAATATTGACCTGATTTATGGCTTGCCACAGCAAACGCCAGAATCATTTGAGCGCACTTTGCACGAAGTTGTTCGTTTGGCACCAGAGCGCATTGCCTTGTACGCTTACGCCCATTTGCCAGAGCGGTTTAAGCCGCAGCGGCGTATTGTGTCTTCCGAGCTTCCTGGGTCGGTTGCCAAAATTGAAATGCTGTCACAAGCAATTTCGATTTTTATGGCAGCTGGCTATGTGTATGTGGGCATGGATCATTTTGCGCTGCCTAACGATGCGTTGGCCGTAGCCAAGCGGCAAGGGCGGTTACACCGCAACTTTCAAGGTTACAGCACATACGCTGACAGTGATTTGATTGGTCTTGGTGTATCAGCTATTAGCCGGATCGGGGCGACGTATAGTCAAAATGCCAAAACATTGGATGAATATGGTGACCTCCTTCATCAAGGGTGCTTGCCTGTGGTTCGAGGCCTAGCTTTGACGCGAGATGATTTGGTGCGTCGCGCGGTCATCACGACCTTGATGTGTCAGGGGAGGGTGGTTTTCGAGTCGATTGAGCTGGCTTGGCTACTCGATTTCAAATCCTATTTTTCAATGGAGTTGAGAGCCTTGGAGGTCTGCGCCGTGGACGGATTGGTGCAATTAGATGGCTCATCCATTCTGGTGACTGAACAAGGTTGGTTTTTTGTGCGGGCCATTGCCATGGTGTTTGATCGCTACTTGCAAGCTGATCAGAATCGCAGCAAATTTTCCCGAATCATCTGAAGCTTATGGGAAGCGCGTTTATTGCAATTGCTCTGGTTATGGGCTTAGTCGGTGGGCCGCATTGTGCACTGATGTGTGGTGCTGCCTGCGCCGGTATCACGCGTCGGACGGGGGTCTCCAAGCTGCGCTCGGCGTGGGAGTTTCAATTGGGCCGTGTTTTGGGCTATGCCAGTGCTGGGGCAGCCGCAGCAGCAGCGATGCAAAATTTGGCTTGGCTGAGCGCACAGGTTAGCGTGATGCGCCCAGTTTGGACTTTGATGCACGGGGCCATCCTCGCATGGGGCCTGCTTTTGCTGGTACGTGGCCGGCAGCCAGTGTTGGCCGAGACGTGGGGCCGTGTGTTGTGGTTTGGTTTACGGCCACTGACTCAGCGACCTGGTTTGCCCCTGGTCGTTGGCGTACTTTGGACTTTCATGCCCTGTGGCCTTTTGTATTCAGCCTTGCTGGCGGCGGCTTTAAGCGGTGATTCTCTGAACGGGGCGTTGTTCATGGCCTTGTTTGCGTTTGGAAGCAGCGTCTCTCTGATATTGGCACCGTATTTACTGCACTATTTACAAGGTGATGCCCGGCGTCTCGGGCAGGACTGGGGAACCCGTTTGGCGGGTTTGCTCCTGATCGGTGCCGCAGTCGGAGCCCTGTGGGTGGATCTAGGGCCTCGCTTTGCCTTGTGGTGCGGCATCAGCTGAGGCAGGCTGACTGTTGTCAGCAAGGCTTTGATCTGGGTTGGTGTTTGAGCGCTGGATTAAAATCGGACTTTGTTTTGCCAGAGTTCCCATGCCTAAGGCCCTTGCTTCGTCCCCCCTCGTCAAACCACCGTCCAGCTACGAATCCGCGCTGGAAGAGTTGGAGCAATTGGTCGCTCGGTTGGAGTCTGGCGATATGCCGCTGGAGCAGTTGCTGACGGGCTACCAGCGCGGTGCCGAACTGCTTAAGTTTTGTCGTGACAAGCTCGAAACCATTGAGGTGCAAGTCAAGGTGCTGGATGCGGGCGTCATGAAGCCATGGACATCGGAATGAGCGGGCAAGTCTTAGAAATGACCAGCGAACAAGCGGTGGATGCAAACTTTGACTTGACCGGCTGGAGCCGTGTGCGTCAGCTTCGCGTGGAGCAAGCCTTGTCGACCTGGGTCGCCCCTGACGCCCCGGCTGGCTTGGGTGATGCGATGCGCTATGCCGTGCTAGATGGTGGCAAGCGTTTGCGCCCGCTGCTGGTGCTGGCGGCCAGCGAGGCGGTAGCCCCGTTGGATACGGCGGTCTTGCGCCCCCTGCATGACGATGCAGCCTTTCGTGCCCGACAGGACAAAGCGGCTTTGCGTGCCGCGTGTGCGGTCGAGCTGATCCATGCCTATTCGCTGGTGCACGACGACATGCCCTGCATGGACAACGATGTGCTGCGCCGCGGCAAGCCCACGGTGCATGTGCAGTTTGGCGAAGCCCGCGCCCTGTTGGCCGGTGACGCTCTGCAGGCGCTGGCGTTTGAGCTGTTGACGCCGAATGATGACTCTGTTTCGCCTGGCGTACAGGCCCAGTTGTGCTGCTTGCTGGCCCGTGCTGCGGGTAGTGCGGGTATGGCGGGGGGGCAGGCGATTGATCTGGCCAGCGTGGGCGTCAAGCTTAGCGAGACTCAGTTGCGTGAGATGCACCGTCTCAAGACCGGTGCGTTGTTGCAGGGTAGCGTGATGATGGGCGCGGCTTGCGGTGCGGCGGCCCCAGCGGCGCTGCTGGCTCTGTCCACCTATGGTGCGGCCATCGGACTGGCGTTTCAGGTGGTGGACGATATTCTGGACGTCACGGCCGATTCCGTCACTCTGGGCAAGACAGCAGGCAAAGATGCCGAACAGGACAAGCCCACTTACGTGTCCCTGCTCGGGCTGGCGCGCTCACAGGCCTATGCGCAAGAGCTACTGGCGCAGGCGAATGAAGCCTTGCAGGCCAGCGGTCTGCACGACACGCGGGCCTTGCACGCCCTGGCTGACATGGTGGTCAACCGGAAAAATTAAGTCCATTGCAGGACAGGCCGCACAACAGCGGTGCTTTGTCCTCAACAGATTAGAAAACATGTCAAACAACTCATTCCCGTTGCTACAAACCATCAACGACCCAACTGAGTTGCGTCGGCTCCCGCGCGCCCAGCTCAAAGCCTTGGCCGATGAACTGCGTGGCTACGTGCTTGAGAGCGTGTCACGCACGGGTGGTCACCTGAGTTCCAACCTGGGTACGGTGGAACTCACGGTGGCTTTGCACTATGTTTTCAATACGCCGCAAGACCGTCTGGTGTGGGACGTGGGCCACCAGACTTACCCGCACAAAATCCTGACCGGTCGGCGCGAACGTATGGACTCGCTGCGCCAACTCGGCGGTCTGAGTGGCTTCCCGCAGCGCAGTGAAAGCGTATACGACGCATTTGGTACGGCGCACTCCAGTACCTCGATTTCCGCTGCTCTGGGCATGGCGATTGCCGCACGCCAAAAGGGCGAAGA
>CANCAO010000016.1 GCA_947374105.1 Comamonadaceae bacterium
GTGTCTTTGCACTGATGACGTATTTCGTGACTTGGCCTATGGTCCAACAATGGCTCAGCCGATAAGGAGAAGAACAAGATGGGTTTGTTGAGCCTTGCAATTTGGACACCGATTGCTTTCGGTGTGGTGTTATTGGCCTTGGGCCGTGATGAGCAGGCCAAGACAGTGCGCTGGGTCGCATTGATTGGTGCTGTGCTCAGTTTCTTGGTGACCTTGCCGCTGTACAGCGGTTTCAAACTCGACACGTCTGCGATGCAGTTTGTCGAGCAGGCACCGTGGATTGACCGCCTGAACGTGGCCTACCACCTCGGTGTGGACGGCATCTCTTTGTGGTTTGTGCTGCTCACCGCGTTCATCAACGTGGTGGTGATCATTGCGAGCTGGGAGTCGATCACGAACCGTGTCAACCAGTACATGGGTGCGTTCCTGATCCTCAGTGGTCTGATGATCGGCGTGTTTTGTGCGTTGGACGGTCTGCTGTTCTACGTGTTCTTTGAAGCCACGCTGATCCCGATGTACCTGATAATCGGCATCTGGGGCGGGCCCAACAAAATCTACGCGGCGTTCAAGTTCTTCCTCTACACGCTGCTGGGCTCGCTGCTTTTGTTGATCGCGCTAATCTATCTCTATACCCAGTCGGGCGGTAGTTTTGACATTGCCACCTGGCACGCCATGCCTTTGACCAGCACCGAGCAAACCTTCATCTTCTTTGCCTTCTTCTCGGCCTTTGCCGTCAAGGTGCCGATGTGGCCGGTGCACACCTGGTTGCCTGATGTTCACGTCGAGGCCCCCACCGGTGGCTCAGCCGTGCTGGCCGCTATCATGCTCAAGCTGGGCGCCTATGGTTTTCTGCGTTTCTCCATGCCGATTGCGCCGGATGCGGCACGTGAGTGGGCTTGGCTCTTGATCGCACTGTCTGTCGTGGCGGTCATCTATGTGGGCTTGGTTGCCATGGTGCAGCAGGACATGAAGAAACTGGTGGCCTACTCGTCAGTGGCCCACATGGGTTTTGTGACGCTGGGTTTCTTTATCTTCAATGACCTCGGTGTTTCCGGCGGCTTGGTGCAGATGATTGCGCACGGCTTTGTCTCTGGAGCCATGTTTCTGTGCATTGGTGTGCTGTACGACCGGGTGCACTCGCGTGAGATTGCGGACTACGGCGGTGTCGTCAACACCATGCCCAAGTTCACCGCCTTTGCGCTGCTGTTTGCCATGGCCAATTGCGGCTTGCCGGGCACGGCGGGTTTTGTGGGCGAGTGGATGGTGATTTTGGGTGCGATCAAGGCCAACTTCTGGCTCGGTTTTGCCGCCTCTACAGCGCTGATCTTTGGCGCGGCCTACACCCTGTGGATGTTCAAACGCGTTTACTTTGGGCCTGTGGCCAACGAGCACGTTAAAGAACTCACCGACATCAACAATCGTGAGTTCCTCATGCTGGCCCTGCTCGCCATTGCCGTGATGGTCATGGGCCTATACCCCAAACCCTTCACCGACGTCATGGACATGTCGGTGGCTGAGCTGCTCAAACACGTAGCTCAAAGCAAGTTGAACTGATCCGGCCTGATTGAAAGACTGAACAAATGACTGAACTACTCAGCTGGATTGCGGTTTACCCTGAAATCATCCTGCTCGGCATGGCCTGCTGCATCACCTTGCTCGACCTAGGCGTCAAAAGCCGCCAACGCACCTTGACCTATGTCTTGACCCTGCTCACACTGGGTGTTGTGGCTGCATTACAGGCCATGTACGCTAGCTCTGGTGCCACGCTTTACAGCGTCTCCAATATGGTCATCAGTGATCCTATGGGCAACTGGCTCAAGTGCTTTGCCACCATCGCTGTCATGGTCACCCTGGTATATGGCCGACCCTACGCGGCAGACCGCGATATGCTGCGCGGTGGCGAGATGTTCACCCTGAGCATGTTCGCCTTGCTGGGCATGTTTGTGATGATCTCGGGCAACAACTTCCTCATCATCTACATGGGCCTGGAGTTGCTCACGCTGTCCAGCTACGCCTTGGTGGCCCTGCGCCGCGACAACGGTACAGCCACTGAAGCCGCGATGAAGTATTTTGTGCTGGGCGCTATGGCCTCGGGCTTCTTGCTCTACGGCATGTCCATGATGTACGGTGCGACCGGATCGCTGGACATTAACACTGTGTTGCAGTCCATCAACTCAGGCCGCGTTAACCATGACGTGCTGGTGTTTGGCCTGGTCTTCATCGTGGCCGGTCTTGCCTTCAAACTCGGTGTGGTGCCCTTCCACATGTGGATTCCCGACGTGTATCAAGGTGCCCCTACGGCGGTGACGCTGCTCATCGGCGGCGCCCCCAAGCTTGCAGCCTTTGCCATCGTGATCCGTCTTTTGGTGGAGGGCATGCTGCCCTTGGCCATCGACTGGCAACAGATGCTGATGCTGTTGGCCATCGGTTCCTTGCTGGTGGGCAATCTCGCAGCCCTCATGCAG
Source organism: Comamonadaceae bacterium (assembly GCA_947374105.1). Classification (GTDB taxonomy): domain Bacteria; phylum Pseudomonadota; class Gammaproteobacteria; order Burkholderiales; family Burkholderiaceae_C; genus CANCDA01. The sequence goes on from CANCAO010000016.1 coordinate 2,466, forward strand.
ACCAATCTCAAACGCATGCTGGCCTTCTCTACCATTTCACAAATGGGTTTTGTGCTCCTGGGTTTGATGTCTGGCGTGGTCAACGGCAATACCCTGTCGACGGCCAATGCGTACAGCTCATCCATGTTCTACGTGGTGACCTATGTGCTGACCACACTGGCCAGTTTTGGCGTCATTCTCTTGATGGCCCGCGATGGATTCGAGAGCGAAGAGATCACCGACTTCGCTGGTTTGAACCAGCGCAGCCCGCTGTACGCCGCCATCATGGCCATCTGCATGTTCTCGCTGGCAGGCATTCCCCCCATGGTGGGTTTTTACGCCAAGCTCTCTGTGTTGCAAGCACTGGTGGCTTCCGGGCAAACGCTGCATATTGGTCTGGCCATTTTTGCAGTGATGATGTCCCTGATCGGCGCTTTCTACTATTTGCGACTGGTCAAGCTGATGTACTTTGATGAGCCCATCACCGCCAGCACGGTCTCTGCACCCACTGATGTCCGTGTGGTGCTTACTATCAATGGCGCTTTGGTCCTGATCTTGGGTCTTGTGCCAGGTGGGCTCATGTCGCTATGTGCCCAAGCTATCGTTCAGATGCTCGGATCCTGACGATCATGTCGCAGACTGGTGCCGTCTGGCTCGTGGTGTTGATCTCGGTGTTGGCCGCAAACCTGCCATTTTTTAACCAGCGTTTGTTGGCCGTCATTCAACGGGGGCATCCCAAAAATCTGGGTGTCCGATTGTTGGAGCTGGTTGTCATGTATTTTGTAGTCGGTGGTATTGCTTTGTGGCTGGAGCAACGTGCGGGTCAGATTGCTCCTCAGAACTGGGAGTTTTACGCCATCACTGCCGTTTTGTTTATCACCTTGGCCTTCCCCGGATTCGTCTACCGTTATCTGGTTAGACATAATCGGTGATGGTCACCGGACCTGTGACGGATCAGCACCTGTTTGAGGTGCAACTCCGCAGCGAAGAAATTCTGAAAGGTCATTTTCTTCATGCGTTTCGAGACACTGTTCAATTGCCAGATGGTGCCAGCGCTGTGCGCGAATACATCATCCATCCCGGTGCAGTGATGATCATTCCTCTGCTGGACGATCCAATTGAGGGTTTAAAGGTGGTATTGGAACGTCAGTTTCGCTACCCCCTGAAAAGGGTGATGATCGAATTCCCCGCAGGCAAACTCGACTCTGGCGAAGATTCGTTGACCTGTGCTCAACGCGAGTTGCGAGAAGAAACCGGCTACACCGCCACCGAGTGGGCCTACGCCGGTGTCCAGCACCCGGTCATTTCCTATTCGACTGAGTTCATTGACATCTGGTTTGCACGTGGTTTACGTCTGGGTCATCGTCAGCTCGACGACGGTGAGTTTCTTGATGTGTTCACCTCGACTCCGGAAGAACTTTTGAGATCCTGCCGCGACGGGTATATCACCGATGCCAAAACCCTTGCGGGTGCGTTGTGGCTGCAAAATGTACTCGCAGGCGCGTGGAATCTCACTTGGCAATCCCCACAGCCCGTTACGCCCAAGCTCGCTTGCTGATAATGACACCATGAAAGTCCTCGATCTTCAGTGTGCCCGTCAACATGTATTTGAAGGCTGGTTTGCCTCAGAAGATGACTTCACGGATCAGCGATGCAGAGGCTTGTTGACCTGCCCACTGTGCAACGACAATTCGGTGATTAAGATGCTCAGCGCCCCGCGTCTTAACTTGGGTGCAGCCCGACCCGCACAGCCGATGGCAGCGGTTGAAGCAGTTGACACGTCCTCTAAAGAGGTCGTCTCCCCATCAGAACTTCAAGCCACTTGGCTCAAAATGGCACGTCGCATCATGGCTGAGACGGACGACGTGGGGCCGAAGTTCGCTGAAGAAGCACGCAAAATTCATTATGGCGAAGTCCCAGAGCGCGGCATTCGCGGGCAGGCTTCGCCAGAGCAAACGCAGGCACTGATTGAAGAGGGTATTGCGGTATTGCCGCTGGCCCTGCCAGAAGCACTGAAAGAGCCGCTGCAATAAGTGAGGGGGTAATCCCCCCGATAAACCAATGGTCCGAAAGGTAGAATTTTCCAAGAAGGAAGTTCTACGTGAAGAAGTCAAGATTTACCGATAGCCAGATCATGGCTGCCCTCAAACGTGTTGAGGCCGGTCTACCGGTGCCGGAGATCTGCCGAGAGCTGGGAATCAGCACCGCCACGTTCTACAAGTGGCGCGCCAAGTTTGGCGGCATGGATACCTCCATGATGACCCGCATGAAGGAGCTTGAGGATGAGAATCGCCGCCTCAAGAAGATGTACCTCGAAGAGAAACTCAAGTCCGAGATCGTTGCCGAGGCACTCGCAAAAAAGTGGTGAGGCCGTCTCGCAGACGCGAGATGGCCCAACGTGCAGTTCAGATACGCAGCATCCCCATTCGGCTAGCCTGCGCCGCGTTTATGGTCAGTGAGTCCTGCTACCGCTACGAGCCCAAGCAAGACGCCGAGAACGCGCTTATCGCCGACTGGCTGATTCGCCTGACGGACAACCACCGCAACTGGGGATTTGGCCTGTGCTACTTGTACTTGCGCAACGTGAAGAGCTTTGGGTGGAACCACAAGCGCGTGTACCGCATCTATCGCGAGCTGGAATTGAACCTGCGCATCAAGCCCAGGAAGCGCCTGGTGCGTGAGAAGCCCGAACCGTTGAGGGTGCCGGAGGCAATCAATCAAGTCTGGTCCATGGACTTCATGCATGACAAGCTGGAGGACGGCAGGAACCTACGGCTGTTCAATGTCATTGATGACTTCAACCGCGAGGCGCTGGGCATCGAGGTGGACTTCTCGCTCCCCAGTGAGCGGGTGATTCGTGCCTTGAAGCAAATCATCTCTTGGCGCGGCAAGCCGCAGGTGATTCGCTGCGACAACGGGCCGGAGAACATCAGTGGTGCCATCCAGAACTGGGCCAAGGAATGGGGAATCCGGTTTGAATATATCCAGCCAGGCAAGCCACAACAGAACGCTTATGTCGAGCGATTCAACCGGACGGTTCGCTACGAATGGCTATCCCAGTATTACTGGTCCAGCATTGAAGAGGTTCAGGACTTCGCCACGCAATGGATGTGGTCCTACAATCACGACCGCCCGAATATGGCCCTGGGCGGTTTCACCCCAAAGCAGCATCTGGCCATGGCTGCATAACTGTTCTACTTTTAGGCTCAGTGGAAAACGGGGGGATTACCAGGGCTTAAGGTTAGAGTTCGACCAAATCCCTTGCATGCAAGATGTGGATCAAGGCCATAAGAGAGGCCCCCCCTTTGAGTTCAGTGAAGTGATAGGACAGACCTTAAGGTCTGAGCCAACTCGTCTGCTTTGAATTTTGCGATGTAGGCATCTGCGCCCGCGCTGGTCACATGGTCTTCGTTGGCCGAGCCGGTGAGTGATGAGTGGATGACGACCGGAATGTTTCGAAAGCGAGCATCCCCCTTGACATGGCGCGTCAGGGTGAAACCGTCCATCTCTGGCATCTCTAGATCGGTGAGTACTAGGGCTATTTTGTCGTGCACGGACTTGCCTTCACTTACGGCTGCATCCGAGATGGATTGCAGCCGATCCCAGGCTTCTTTCCCTGTCTTGGTCATGATGAAAGGCAAGCCCATGGCTGTAAGCCCCCGCTCAATGAGTGAGCGGGCCGTTGCTGAGTCGTCTGCTGCCAAGATCACCGTGCCAGGCGGTAGTGTGATTTTAGGGCCGCTAGTTTTGAATTCATCGATGGTTTTATCCTGTGGCATCACTTCGCGCAGGATTTGCTCAACGTCAAGTACCTGAGCCAAACGGGTATCAGCTTTGTCGCCGTCCAGGCGCGCAATACTGGTCACCAGACCACCACCCTGACCTTCGGCAGAAAGCACTTGTTTCCAGTCTAGTCGAACAATTTCGTTAACCTCTTCCACTGCAAATGCCTGTGTGGTACGGGCAAATTCGGTGACCAGAAGAATCGACAATCCGTGGGTGGGTTTGCAGCCGACCACGGCAGCTAGATCAATGACGGGAATGATTTGCCCTCGGATATTGGCCACTCCCAATACATTGACAGAAGCGTTGGCCATTTCGGTAATGGGTGGCATGACCAATATCTCTCGAACCTTAAACACATTGATTCCGAACAGCTCATGACTTTTCCCGCTGGCTGATTCCCCTAGACGGAACAGCAGTAACTCAAACTTGTTGCTGGCTGTTAAGTTGGTTCGTTCGTCAACTTCATGGAGTGCTGGTTTCATGGGTCATATCCTCATAGTTAAGCCATAGGGGTAACGAGAGGAAAGCTTAGCGCGTTCAAGAAAACGAATGAGTCAAAGAAGATGGGTTTTAACTGTTGTTTCCCGTGTTTAAATTCAGGTTGTGAATTGCAGCGTTGCCAGCCGAGCGTAAACACCATTCGTTTTGAGCAGAGACTCATGGGTTCCCTCTTCCACAATGCGCCCGTGGTCAATGACCACAATACGATCCGCCTTTTGTACCGTAGCCAACCGGTGCGCAATGACCAGTGTGGTTCTATCCCGCATGGCGGAGTCGAGCGCGGCCTGAACCATGCGCTCGCTTTCGGCGTCCAGTGCGCTGGTGGCTTCGTCCAGCAAGAGCAGCGGCGGATTTTTCAAAATGGCACGCGCAATGGCAATGCGCTGGCGCTGGCCACCGCTCAGCCGAACGCCACGTTCACCTAAAAACGTGTCATAGCCCTCGGGTAGTGCGATGATGAACTCATGCGCAAATGCGGCCAGTGCCGCCGCATGAACCTCTTTATCGCTGGCCTGTGGATTGCCGTAGCGAATGTTCTCCAGCGCGCTGCTTGAAAAAATCACCGCGTCTTGCGGCACGATGCCGATGCGGGCGCGCAAGTCATGCAGCGCCAGTTCGCGTGTGGGCAAACCATCCAGCAAGATGCGGCCAGTCGTTGGGTCATAAAAACGCAGTAGCAAATGGAATACGGTGCTCTTTCCCGCGCCGCTGGGACCGACAAGTGCCACTGTCTCGCCTTTCCTGATCGTCAAGGTGAAATCAGTCAGGGCAGCCAGTAAAGGGCGTGAAGGGTAGTGAAACGTGATGGCTTCAAAACGGATTGAGCTTCCTTCCTGCGAGATGGGCGCTGCTCGCGGATTCATGGGCGAGGCAACGGGCGAACGGCTGGTCAGCAACTCCATCAGTCGCTCGGTCGCACCTGCTGCGCGCAGCAAGTCGCCATACACCTCGCCCAGAACCGCAAACGCACTAGCCAGAATGATGATGTAGAGCACGGTTTGCCCCAAATGCCCGGCCGTGATGTCGCCGCGCGCAACCGCTTGTGTACCCTGGTACAAGCCCCACAAGAGTGCGCCTGAGGTGGCGATGATGATGAAGGCGACCAGCACCGAGCGTGCCCGTGCGCGCCGCACAGCGGTTTGGAAGGCGCGATCGGTTGAGGTATCAAAACGTGCAGCTTCGCGCGCTTCGGCTGTGTAGCTCTGTACTACTGGAATGGCATTGAGCACCTCCGCTGCCATGGCACTGGAATCGGCTAGGCGGTCCTGACTGGCGCGTGAGAGCTTGCGCACGCGGCGTCCAAACCACACCGCAGGAATCACGATCAGAACCAGAACGCCCAGCACTTGCAACATCACCGTCGGGTTGTGCCACACCAGCATGCCCAGGGCCCCGATGCCCATCACCGCATTGCGCAGCCCCATGGAGAGCGACGAGCCCACGACTGTTTGCACCAGTGTTGTGTCAGCGCTCAAGCGCGAAAGAACTTCGCCGGTTTGTGTGGTTTCAAAAAATGCCGGGCTTTGTTGCAACACATGGCGATAGACTGCGTTGCGCAGGTCGGCCGTCACCCGCTCACCCAACCAGCTCACCAGATAAAACCGTACTGCCGAAAACATACCCAAAGCCGCAGCCACCGCAAACAACCCTGCAAAGTGCTCGCGTAAGGCCATCACCTGTGACCCTTTGTCTTGTGGCATCAAGCCGCCATCAATCAGGCTGCCCAACGCCAGCGGAAACATCAAGGTGGCGGCAGCCGCTAATACCAAGAAGATCAAAGCCAGCGCAATACGAGTCCGGTAGGGCCGTAAAAAAGGGCGCAGACCGCTCAGTGATTTTGGACTGCTGGTCGCACCCACTCAAAGCCTCGCAGACTGAGTGGTACCAATTTCAAAAGGCGTATTGTTAACTTTGAAGACCAGTGGCAGCTTGAGTGAGAAATTTCCATGATTTAGAAATTTACGTTGCACGGTATCCACCCGTGAGGTGTTCTGGTGGCCGAGCTCTCTTTGCATCGCGGCTATTCGCGCATTCAAAAAGGCGTGGAGGTAAGTGGCCTCGTCGCCGCCTTGTGACGGTGATTTGGCGTGCTTGAGGGCTGCAGCGCGGATGTTGTCGTAACTGTTGGCGTCATCACCAGGGCCATGCATGACGATGGCGTCGAAGTACGCAAATTGCCCCAACTCTCGTAGTCCATCTTTCATGGCCTGACTGACCGCTGGATTGAAGTAAACGCGGTCGCATTCGTATTCCTGGGCTTCCTGAAATTTCGGGTCTTGCGCGGCCTGCACCCATGCGGCCTCAAAGGATGGTCCCAGCCCTTCGATTGATGATGTGCCGTCCACCTTTTTCAAAGCAGGAATGAAACGAGTCAAGACGTTGTCAGGGGCGATTTTCTGGTACTTTTCAACCAAAGCGAGCATGTCGTGCGTACGCGAGGTGAAGCCGATGATGCCAGCGGTATAGCCCCGGTTTTCATGATCATTGCCTTCAACGTTGTACTTGATGAAAGCATACTGTTGCTGCCAGTCGAGTGATGAGTTTTCAGCCGCTGAGACGAGTTGTCTGGCAATGTTTTTTTTCTCAGGCGCATACAAACCGCCATGGCGCGTGTTGGCCTCGGTCTGTGCCATCTCTTTGGGTGAGCAGCCCGCCGTTAGGCCGGCGATCATGCCGAGGTATAAACAAACAAAGCAGTAATGAGCAAATGAGCGAAAATTTTGCATTGGACAGTGGGGGGAGGGGTGCCTTGTGAACTAGAAGTATCATTCTAAGATGATCTTGCGAAGCCCTACATTTTTACGCCCAAAGCCGCATTAATGCCATCTCCTTTATCGGGTATGTCCAGCTTAAACCTCAAGCTATCCCGCAGCCTCCTGCCCACTCTCAATATGCGCCCGCATAGCAGCCTGCGCTGCGCCAGGATTGCGTTGCTTTAACGCCGCCATGATGGCGTTGTGCTCAGCCAAAGACTCTTCAATCCGCCCTGCTTTGAGTAGCGACTGCGCGCGGTTGAGCTTCATTACTTTGCGCAAGTCGGCCACCATTTGGTCGCGCCAGCGGTTGTTGGCCACCTCCAGCAGCTTGTGATGAAAGGCCTCGTTGACGGCGAAAAATTTCACGCGGTCTTTGGTCGCTTTTCCCAGTTGCTGGTGCAGGGCTTCTAATTCTTGAAGTTGTGCTTCTGTGGCAAGGGCCGCCGCCGCGGCGGCAGCGTCGGCCTCCAGCACGGCCATCAAATGGAACACGTCGCGCAGGTCTTTGTCATTCACCTCGGTCACGTAGGCGCCGCGCCGCATTTTCATGGTGACTAGGCCCTCCGTGGCCAGCACTTTGATAGCCTCGCGCAGGGGGGTGCGGCTGATGCCGTATTCGGCGGCGAGTTTGAGCTCGTCAATCCAGGCGCCGGGCTCCATGTCGCCTTGGGCGGCTTTAAAAATGCGTTGACGCAGCAGCTCGGCCACCTCTTCGTACAGGGCGCGAGGTTTCAGTCGGTCGTGGGGGACAGCGGCGTTCATGCGCTAAAGTTTACAACAAAATTGAATTTTGAATTTATAATTACAGAAGAACTTTTGAGTAAAATTCAACCATGACTGAACCCTTCAAGCCCGCCAGCCTCGACGCTTGGCACAAAGCCGCAGCCAAGTCTGCCCCCGGTGGTGATGTGGATGCGCTCAACTGGCTCACGCCCGACGGCATAACCGTCAAGCCGTTGTACACGGCGGCCGATACGGCCGACTTGCCCTACGCCAATACGCTACCGGGTTTTGAGCCCTATCTGCGCGGCCCGCAGGCCACCATGTACGCGGTGCGGCCGTGGACGATTCGTCAGTACGCCGGGTTCTCCACGGCGGAGGAATCGAATGCGTTTTATCGCAAGGCGCTGGCCGCAGGCGGGCAGGGCGTGTCGGTCGCGTTCGATCTGGCCACACACCGGGGTTATGACTCTGATCACCCACGCGTCACGGGTGACGTAGGCAAGGCCGGCGTGGCAATTGATTCGGTCGAGGACATGAAGATTTTGTTCGACCAGATCCCGCTGGACAAGGTCAGTGTCTCTATGACCATGAATGGTGCGGTGCTGCCGGTGCTGGCGGGCTACGTGGTGGCGGCAGAAGAGCAGGGTGTTTCGCAGGACAAATTAAGCGGCACGATCCAGAACGACATCCTCAAAGAGTTCATGGTGCGCAACACCTACATCTACCCGCCCGAGCCGAGCATGCGCATCATCGGCGACATCATCGAGTACACGGCGCAGCACATGCCCAAGTTCAACTCGATCTCGATTTCGGGTTATCACATGCAGGAAGCCGGTGCCAACCAGGCGCTGGAGCTGGCCTTTACCCTGGCCGACGGCAAAGAGTACGTGAAGACCGCTATTGCCAAGGGCATGGATGTGGACGCCTTCGCCGGGCGCCTGTCCTTCTTCTGGGCTGTGGGCATGAACTTCTACCTGGAGATTGCCAAAATGCGCGCGGCGCGCCTGTTGTGGTGTCGCATCATGAAGGGCTTTGACGCCAAGTCACCCAAGAGTCTGATGCTGCGCACGCACTCGCAAACCAGCGGCTGGTCACTCACCGAGCAAGACCCGTACAACAACGTTGTTCGTACCACTATCGAGGCCATGGCGGCGGTGTTTGGCGGCACGCAATCGCTGCACACCAACAGCTTTGACGAAGCCATCGCCTTGCCGACCGAGTTCTCATCGCGCATCGCCAGAAACACCCAGCTCATCATCCAGGAAGAGACCCACATCACCAACGTGGTGGACCCTTGGGCGGGCAGCTACATGATGGAGAAACTCACGCAAGACATGGCAGACGCCGCGTGGACCATCATCGAAGAAGTGCAAGCCATGGGCGGCATGACCAAGGCCGTGGACAGCGGCTGGGCCAAGCTGAAGATCGAAGCCGCCGCCGCTGAAAAGCAGGCGCGCATTGACAGCGGCCAAGATGTGATTGTTGGCGTTAACAAGTACAAACTCAAGACTGAAGACGCGCTGGAAACCCGCGACATTGACAACGTGGCGGTGCGCGAAGGGCAGATTGCGCGACTCAAAACCATCAAAGCCAATCGCGACGCGGCGGCTGTGGAGCGTGCGCTGGCTGCACTTACCTTTGCAGCAGGCCATCCGGGCACCGAGAACGCAGGCAACCTGCTGGGCCTGAGCATCGAAGCCATTCGCGCCCGTGCCACGGTCGGCGAAGTGAGCGATGCGCTGGAGAAGGCTTTTGGTCGTCATCGCGCCGACATCCACAAAGTCAGCGGCGTCTATGCCGCAGCCTACGACACCGATGCGAGCCAGGGGGACACGATGGATTACTGGAACGCGCTCAAAAAAGACATCGCTGACTTTGCCGAAGCACAAGGCCGTCGTCCGCGCGTGATGGTTTCAAAATTAGGCCAAGACGGCCACGACCGGGGTGCCAAAGTGGTGGCCACGGCGTTTGCTGATCTGGGCTACGACGTGGATATGGGCCCGTTGTTCCAAACGCCCGAAGAATGCGCCCGCCAAGCCATCGAAAACGATGTGCACGCTGTGGGTGTTTCCACTTTGGCCGCAGGTCACAAAACCCTGGTGCCAGCCATCATTGCCGAGCTTAAAAAACAGGGTGCAGATGACATCATCGTTTTTGTGGGAGGCGTGATCCCGCGCCAGGACTATGACTTTTTGTACGAGGTGGGCGTCAAAGGCATCTATGGCCCCGGCACACCGATCCCGGTGAGCGCCAGGGATGTGCTGGTGCAGATCCAGAAGGCACAGAAGTAAGTGTCTGTCGCCCCGATTTCTGTCGAGGCCATCACGGCAGCCGATGGCACGGCCCAACGCCGTGCCATTGCTAAAGCCATCACCCTGCTCGAATCCACCC
>CANCAO010000017.1 GCA_947374105.1 Comamonadaceae bacterium
CCCTTCCCGGATGCCCTGCGTGGCAAATACCAGTGCCATACCCAAGCTGACTTGAGTGCTCTGCGGGCAACTGGTTGTGACCACGCCTTTGCCTCTGTGCAGACCGGCGTGGCTGACTACGTTAAGTGGTTGTCCAACATGGCCTGACGCCAGTTCGGCTTTGTCGCGATCAGATTTATTTTGTATTGATTGATCGAGCCCTATCGCGTCAACCAAGTGAGGCTCAGCTCCGTTGAGATCCTGGCTTCGATAGTGATTGAAGTCAGTCTCTAAATTTAAACCCTTAGGAGTTCATCCATGTTGAAGAAAATTTTGGCTCTGCTTGCCATGTTGTATGCGGCTCTCAGCTTTGCTGCCGTTGATGTCAACAAAGGCACAGCCGCCGATCTGGACGGCATCAAAGGCATTGGCCCAGCGATTTCCACCAAGATTGTGGACGAGCGTAATAAAGGCAACTTCAAAGACTGGAACGACTTCATCAGCCGCGTCAACGGCATCGGTGACAAAAGTGCAGCGAAACTCTCTGAAGCGGGTTTGACCGTTAACGGCTCGGGTTTCGCTGGCGCAGCAGCACCTGCGGTTAAAGCCGCAGCCAAGCCCGCTGTATCCGCCGCGGCCCCTGCCGCCGCTCCAGCTGTAGCCCCTGCTGCCAAGGAAGAAAAGAAAGATGCCAAGGCCGATGCCAAAGCACAGAAAGAAGCTGACAAGAAAGTCAAAGCAGATGAAAAGCAGAAAAAATCTGACGAAGCCAAGGCTAAAAAAGAGGCCGACAAAAAGGCCAAGGCTGATGCCAAAGCTTCAAAAGACACTAAGCCCGCGGCCAAAGATGACAAAGCCGAAGCACCTAAAAAGTAATTCGCCTGATCTCACAAAAAACCCGCTACTCGGCGGGTTTTTTTATGCCTTGATGCGATCTACAAACACCGTCGCAGACTAAGTCTTCTCGCCATAACCACCACCCCCTGGCGTATGGATCTCAAACACATCGCCAGGCTTCATATCGGCCTGCCCGATGTGCCCCAGCACCTCGACCGTGCCGTCAGTTCGCACCACCCGGTTGATGCCAACCTGACCGCTTTGCCCCCCGGCCATACCGAAAGCACGGTGCACCCGCCCGTTGGAGAGAATGCTGGCCGTCATCTCTTCTAAAAACCGCACCCGGCGCACCCCACCATCACCGCCACGCCATTGACCCGCACCACCCGAACCTTGGCAAATCTCAAAACTCTCTAGCCGCACGGGAAAGCGAAACTCCAACACCTCCGGGTCGGTCAAGCGTGAGTTGGTCATGTGCGTCTGTACCACGCTCGTGCCATCAAAATCGGGGCCTGCACCCGAGCCACCCGAGATGGTCTCGTAGTACTGGTGGGTCGCATTGCCAAAGGTGAAGTTGTTCATGGTGCACTGGCTCGCGGCCATCAAACCCAGCGCACCATACAGCGCATTAGTGATGCAGCTTGAGGTCTCTACATTGCCTGCCACCACCGACGCTGGCGGGTTCGGGTTCAACATTGAGCCCGCAGGGATGATGACCTTGAGGGGCTTGAGACAACCCGCGTTGAGCGGGATGTCGTCGTTCACCAGCGTGCGGAATACATAGAGCACTGCGGCCATGCACACCGCTGTGGGGGCGTTGAAGTTGTTACTCTGCTGCACAGATGTGCCGGCGAAGTCAATCTCTGCGCTGCGATTTGTCGCGTCCACCCGAATCGCCACCTGAATCTGAGCCCCATTGTCCAGCGGCAACGTGAAAGCCCCGTCTTTGAGCTGCATGATCACGCGGCGCACCGACTCTTCGGCGTTGTCTTGCACATGGCCCATATAGGCCTGCACCACGTCCAGCCCGAAGTGCGCCACCATCTTGCGCAGCTCTTGCACGCCCTTCTCGTTGGCCGCAATCTGCGCCTTCAAGTCCGCCATGTTTTGCTGCGGGTTGCGCGAGGGGTAGGCCCCGCTTTGCAGCAGCGCCAGCATTTCGGCTTCTCGCAACACACCGCGCTCGACGAGTTTGAAATTATTGATCTGCACGCCTTCTTCTTCAATGCGCGTGGAAAACGGCGGCATGGAGCCCGGTGTGATTCCACCGATGTCGGCGTGGTGACCTCTGGAGCCGACGTAGAAAGTGGGTTGTGTGGCCTCTGCCTCGGACGATGCACTCAAAAACACCGGCGTGATCACGGTCACGTCCGGCAAATGCGTGCCGCCGTGGTAGGGGTCATTGAGCACGTAAACATCGCCGGGCTGCATCTTGCCTGCGTTCTCGGCAATCACCGTTTTGATGCTCTCCCCCATGCTGCCCAGGTGCACCGGCATGTGCGGTGCGTTGGCAATCAAGTGGCCTTGCGCGTTAAACAATGCACACGAAAAGTCCAGCCGCTCTTTGATGTTGACCGAGTACGCTGTGTTTTGCAATTGCAAGCCCATTTGCTCGGCAATGTTCATGAAGAGGTTGTTGAAGACCTCCAGCATCACCGGATCGACCTCCGTGCCTGCTGCAAATTTAATAGCACGTTGTGCACTTCTTACAAGGCTTAGGTGCTCAAACTCCGTCAAAGTTGCCGTCCAACCCGGCTCCACCACCGTGGTGGCATTCTGCTCAGCAATGATGGCCGGGCCCGCAATTACATCACCGGCCCGCAAGTCCTGACGCAGCACCAAAGTAGCCTGATGCCATTGGCCACCGGAGTACATGGGAACTCCATCACGCACCTCGGCGCGGCGCGGCAGTTCACGCGGTGGATGGATGGTGAAGCGCTGCTCGGTTGGTGCATCCCCCGGCAGCACCGCCTCCACCGACACCGCTTCCACCATCAAGACCTTGCCCGGCATAAGGAAAGAGAAGCGCTGTTGGTAAGCCTGCTCGAACGCGCTGACGATACTGTCCAGCGGCCCAAACTTCACCACCAGCGCCGAGTCCGTGCCCTGGTAGCGCACATGCACACGGCGGTGCACGCTCACCTCACCCAGGCTGAGCTGTTGACGCGTCAACTCCTCGCACGCAGCGTCGGTCAGTGCGTCCAGGCGCTGCGTGATCTGTAGCAGTGACGCGTCTGACAAGGCCAACTCCACGGCCTGCTCTCGAATCACGTTTTGATCGGCCAGCCCCATGCCATAGGCCGAGAGCACACCGGCCAATGGGTGCACTAAGACTTGCGTCATACCCAAGGCATCGGCCACCAGGCAGGCATGCTGTCCGCCAGCCCCACCAAAACACTGCAAGGTGTAGCGGGTGACATCGTAACCACGTGCCACCGATATTTTTTTGATGGCATTAGCCATCTGCTGCACCGCGATGCTGATGAAACCTTCGGCCACCTCTTCGGCCGGGCGACCGGTTTGCAGCGCCAGTGCGTTGAACTTTTCACGCACCACGTCCGCATCCAGTGCCTCATCGCCCTGGGGGCCAAACACCTTGGGGAAATAAGCGGGCTGCACCTTGCCCACCATCACATTCGCATCCGTCACGGCCAGCGGGCCACCGCGCCGATAACTGGCTGGCCCTGGGTTGGCTCCAGCGCTTTGCGGCCCCACGCGAAAGCGCGCACCGTCAAAGGCGAGTAATGATCCGCCACCCGCCGCCACCGTGTGGATGCTCATCATGGGTGCACGCATGCGCACACCCGCCACCTGGGTTTCAAACTCGCGCTCAAACTCACCCGCGTAGTGCGACACATCGGTGGATGTACCGCCCATGTCAAAACCAATCACACGACCATGCCCAGCCACCGCAGCGGTGCGGGCCATGCCCACAATACCCCCGGCTGGGCCGCTCAAAATGGCGTCTTTGCCAGCAAAAGATTGCGCATCCGTCAGACCGCCGGACGACTGCATGAAGAACAACTTCACCCCCGGCATCTCCGCCGCCACCTGATCGACATAGCGCCGCAAAATCGGCGACAAATAAGCATCCACCACCGTGGTGTCGCCCCGGCTCACCAGCTTCATCAACGGGCTGGTCTGGTGCGAGGTGCTGATCTGCGTGAAGCCCAACTCCCGCGCAATACCCTGCGCTGCCAGCTCATGCGCGGTGAAGCGATAACCGTGCATGAACACAATCGCCACGCTGCGCAGACCGCGTGCATAGGCTGCGGCCATTTGGGTGCGCAGAGCTGCCACGTCCAGCGCCTGCACCAACTCACCTTGAGCACCGATGCGCTCATCGGCCTCGATCACTTCTTTGTAGAGCAACTCGGGCAATACGATGTGTCGCTCAAACAGGCGCGGGCGATTTTGGTAGCCAATGCGTAAGGCATCCCGAAAGCCGCGCGTAATGACCAGCAGCGTGTCGTCGCCCTTGCGCTCCAGCAAGGCGTTGGTGGCCACGGTGGTACCCATTTTCACGCAGGCCACCAGCACGGAGGTGATGAGCTGGCCCGGCTGCAAGCCCAGCATATGGCGCATGCCTGCGACTGCGGCGTCTCGATACTGCTCGGGGTTATCCGACAGCAGCTTGTGGGTGGTGAGCGTGCCATCCGGGCGCTTGGCCACGATGTCGGTGAAGGTGCCGCCCCGGTCTATCCAGAACTGCCAGCGTTGTTGAAATGAATTGCTCATGAGATTAAAGGCTCGCCGCTGAGCGAGCAGCCTGGTCGTAAATGCCAGAAAGCAGTCGCAGCAAACGGGCGAGTTCGCCGATGTCGCGGTTTAAATCGTGATTAGCATTGAGGGCATCAATCAGGCACGACTCACGAATTTCACGGTAGCGACTAACGTACTCACGCCCGCTATCGGTGGAGGCATACGTCACGTCTTTGCCGTTTTTACTGGAAACTACGACATTCAAATTTTGCAGCTTCTTAAGCGAGTAATTGATGAGGTGCGTGTCCTCCACATTCATGATGAAGCAAATGTCAGCCAAGCGTTTATTGCGAGCCCGGTGTGTGACATGGTGAAGCACCAAAACATCCAAGGGCATCAGATCTTTCAGGCCCGCTGCACTCATACAGTGAACCACCCAACGGTGAAAGGCGTTGCCCGCCACGATCAGGCCGAACTCAAACTCGCTCATCTCGGAACTTTTGGGTGATACCAAATGAGCCGAAGAGACGATAGGCAACAGCGGTGCCCCCCCCGCAGGTAGGGTGATCGGCAAGGCGGTTTTTTTGACCATCTGAATACTCCGTTGCAGCAATGAGAAGCCACTTGAATAATTTCGAATTGTAGTTATTAAGACCACAATTTATCAACATTTCATTGACATTTAGGGAAAATACCTAGCTAAGAATTTCAAATGCGACTTACATTCAGAATCTTGAATTGCCACAAAACTTAACCGGAGTTTTCATGAATCCTCGTCTGTTGCCTCTCTCCACCACCACAGCCTTGATCGGCCTGAGCTTGTGCGCCTCCAGTGTGGCCGCGCAGACCAAGTGGGACTTGCCTGCCGCCTACGCCACCAGCAGCTTTCACAGCGAAAATCTGGTGCAGTTCGCCAGCGATGTGGACAAGGCCACTGCAGGCAAGCTCAAGATCGCGGTGCACGCCAACGCCTCGCTGTTCAAGGCCAATGAAATCAAGCGCGCCGTGCAAGGCGGGCAAGCGCAGATTGGCGAAATTTTATTGGCCAATTTTGAGAATGAAAACCCGATTTACGGTGCTGACGGTGTGCCCTTTCTGGCCAGCAGCTACGCTGAGGCCAAAAAACTTGCCAACGCACAAAAACCCACACTCGACAAACTGCTGGCCGCACAGGGCATGAAACTGCTCTACACCGTGGCCTGGCCACCGCAGGGCATTTTTATCAACAAAGAAATTGGCTCGGTGGCCGAAATGCGCGGCCTCAAGTGGCGCGCCTACAGCCCCGCCACCGCCAAGATCGCCGAACTCATTGGCGCGCAGCCCGTCACCATACAGGCTGCCGAGCTGTCGCAGTCCCTGGCCACGGGCGTCATCAACAGCTACATGAGCTCAGGTGCCACCGGCTACGACACCAAAACCTACGAGAGCATCAAGTACTTCTACGACACCCAAGCTTGGTTGCCCAAGAACGCGGTGATCGTCAACAAAAAAGCTTTTGACGCACTTGACCCTGCCTCTCAAGCGGGTCTGCTCAAGGCCGCCTCAGAAGCCGAAACCCGGGGCTGGAAGGTGAGCCAGGAAAAGAACGACTGGTACGCCAAAGCCCTGGCTGACAAGGGCATGAAGATCGTCAAGCCTTCCCCCAAACTCCTGGCCGACCTCAAGCAAGTGGGCAGCATCATGCTGGCCGATTGGCAGAAAAAAGCCGGGCCTGATGGCGCGGAACTGCTGGCCAATTTCAACAAAAAATAAGCCTTGACCATGCGCCGGTTTCTGGATCGCCTCTATCTCGCCTCGGCGGCACTTGGTGCCACCTTTATTTTGCTCATCATGCTGCTGATGGTGGGGCAAAGCGTGGCGCGTGAGTTTGGCGTCAGAACCGGTGCGATCAACGACATCGTGGCCTGGTTTTGCGCTGCGGCTTCCTTCTTTGCCATGGCGCATGCCTTCAAACACGGTGACTTTGTACGGGTGACGCTGCTGTTGGATTCACTGCCTGCACGCCTACGCCGAGTGCTGGAAATCACCTCGCTCCTGATCGCCAGCGTGGCCGTGGCTTACCTCACGTTTTGGGCTAACCGCTTCACCTACGAGAGCTGGCTGTTTGAAGAAAAAGCCCAGGGCCTGCTGCCTATTCCCATCTGGATTCCGCAAGCCAGTTTTGCACTAGGCTCCATCCTCTTGCTGGTGGCGGTGCTGGACGAACTCATCATCGTGCTGCGCGGACACAAGCCCAGCTACGTCACCGCCGTTGAAGAGCGTCACGCGCACGGTGACTTCTCTTCGGACATCTAGGGCCTATTCACACCATGGACATTTTGCTCATTGGGGGCTTGCTGCTCATCATCATGATGGTGCTGCTGACTGGCGGCGTCTGGATCGCCATGACGCTGGCCATTTGCGGCTGGGTGGGTCAGGCGTTTTTCACCAGCACATCGCCCGGCAACAACCTGTTTTCATCCTTCTGGGAGTCCAATGCCTCATGGGAGTTGGCCGCGCTGCCGCTGTTCATCTGGATGGGGGAGATTTTGTTTCGCACCCGGCTCAGCGAGGATATGTTCGAGGGCCTGCGCCCCTGGCTCAACCGTGTGCCGGGGCGGCTCATGCACACGACCATTTTGGGTTGCGGCATTTTTGGCTCGGTCTCGGGCTCATCAGCCGCCACCTGCGCCACCATCGCCAAGGTCGCCCTGCCCCAACTCCTCAAGCGCGGCTACAACGAGCAGCTCGCCATTGGCTCACTGGCCACGGCAGGCACGCTGGGCATTTTGATTCCACCGTCCATCACCATGGTGGTCTATGCCGTGGCGGCAGACGCGTCCATCATCCGCATTTTTCTGGCGGGTTTTCTGCCTGGCTTCCTGCTCATGATGCTGTTCAGCGGCTACATCATGTGGTGGAGTTTGCGCCACCCTGACCTGGTGCCACCGGCCGATCCACCCACCACATTCATGGAGAAAATCCGCCTCTCGGGCAATCTGCTGCCCTGCACGGCGCTGATCATTTTTGTAGTCTGGGTCTTGATTGCCGGGTATGCCACCGCCACCGAATGCGCGGCCTACGGCGTGCTGGGCTCGCTAGGCTTAGCCGCCTGGAGTCGCTCCCTCACCTGGGCCAATTTTTGCGAAGCGCTGATGGGCACGACCCGCACCAGTTGCATGATCATGTTCATATTGGCCGGTGCGGCCTTTCTCACCAAGACCATGGCCTTCACCGGCATCCCGCGCGAGCTGGCCGAATGGGTCAACGCCATGCAGCTCTCGCCCCTGGCGCTGATCGCGGTGCTGACGGTGGTTTACCTGATTTTGGGCACAGCACTAGACGGCATCTCCATGATCGTGCTAACCAGCGCGGTGGTGCTGCCCATGATCCAGAAAGCAGGGTTTGATCTGATCTGGTTTGGCATTTTCATCGTGCTGCTGGTGGAGATTGCCGAGGTCACACCCCCGGTGGGCTTTAACCTCTTCGTGCTGCAAAACATGACCGGCAAAGACAGCAACACCATCGCACGGGCCGCCATTCCCTTCTTTGGCTGCTTGGTGGTGTGCATCGTGCTGATCACCGTGTTCCCGCAGATCGTCACTATCGTGCCTGATCTGGTGATGGGCAAAGCGCGTTAAAGCAAGGAACATGCAGGAGCGCTGAGACTAAGCGCCACGCGTTTCCACTAAGATGGCGTCCCTCAGCCTAGCGCCACCCCACACCAAGGAAACCTGTGTTCAAGAGTTTGTTGATTTACCGTATCGGTACGGATTGGTCGCCCACCTTGGCGACGATGGAGGCCGCGTTGGACGGTGCGCGTTTTGCGCCCTGCGGCGCCACACAAGAAAAATCCTTGGGCTGGAGCGAGCCACGCGGTGAGGCCCATGGCCCGCTGGTGGAGGCGGTGGGTGGGCACTGGATCATGCGGTTGATGATCGAGACCAAGGCCGTGCCTGGCTCGGTTGTGCAGCGCAAAGCGCAAGAACAGATCGACGCCATCGAGGCCGCTACCGGGCGCAAACCCGGCAAAAAAGAAAGCAAAGAACTGCGGCAAGACGCCCTGCTCTCGCTGCTGCCGCAGGCGTTCGCGCGTCAGTCCAGCGTGTGGGTCTGGATTGACCGCGAGGCGCGGCTGTTGCTTACCGACGCAGGCAGCCAAGGCAAGGCGGACGACATCATCACCAGCCTAGTGAGCAGCCTACCGGGCCTGTCGCTCACGCTGCTGCAAACCGCCGTCTCGCCCCAGGCCGCCATGACCGAATGGCTGACCGTCAAAAGCGCTGATGAGCTGCCGCCCAGCCTGAGTGTGGAGCGCGAGTGTGAGCTCAAGTCCGCCGACGAGCAAAAATCGGTGGTGCGCTTTACCCGCCATAATCTGGCCAATGACGAGGTGCGCAAGCACATTGCGGAGGGCAAGATGCCGGTCAAACTGGCCCTCAGTTGGGAGGGCCGCGTCGGCTTTGTGCTCAGCGAGGCCCTGCAGCTCAAAAAGATCAGCTTTCTGGAAGGTGTGTTTGACGGCACATCGACCGAGAAAGAAGACGGTTTTGATGCCGACGTGGCCATCAGCACGGGTGAGCTGCGCAAGATGCTGGTTGATTTGATCGAGGCGCTGGGTGGTGAGCAAAGTCTCATTGCTGCACCGCCATCGGCATCGCCCTCAGCACCCGCGAGCGTGGCAGTATTCAGCGCCGCGACTGACGACGATCCACCTTTCTAAATCGACATTCATCCACTGAGGCGTCGCCATGCTGTCTGTTCTTGCCATTTGCATCGGTGCCAGCCTAGGGGCGCTGTCTCGCTGGGGCTTGGGCCTGTGGCTCAACCCTGGCGCGGTGATGCCCTACGGCACGCTGGCGGCCAACTTGATCGGTGGCTACTTGGTTGGCGTGTGCGTCGCCATTTTTCAAGCCATGCCCGAGCTTGACCCGGTGTGGCGCTTGGCCCTGGTGACTGGTTTTTTGGGCGCGCTGACCACCTTCTCCAGCTTCAGCGCCGAAGTGGTGGGCATGCTGATGCAGCAGCGCTATGCTTTGGCACTGGGTACGGCTGCCCTGCACCTGTTCGGATCCCTCTTACTCACTGTGATTGGCATCTGGAGTGCTACTTTTTTAATAGCTACTTACGCACGGTGAATGCGCGAATCATGGCTTTCCCCCCATGATTCGATAAGACAACGAGTCAAGTCAAGGCACACCAAACCCGAAACGCTGTAAAACAAGCTGTGCCTTGGGCGTCAGCAGATACTCCGCAAATTCACGGGAATGATCCGACGCCACCTTCCGCACCGTCAGCCCATAGGCTGCGCCCACTTGGAGTGGGGGTGGAATTTCAAGCACTTTCAATTCCGGCACTTCTTTTTGAGCCGCAATCGCATTGGTACAGTAGGTCAAAAAAATATCGGCTTGCCCCTGTCGCATCATCCACCCATAGACGCTTTGACCTGCTGGTGGTTTGGGCGAATCAGCTGCTCCGGTCAGCTTGAGCGCCTTAGCATCCAGCGCGGCCAAAGCACCGGGGTGAAGCGCCTCGGCTTTTCGGAAAAGTGCCCAAGCATAGTCACCCGCTGGATCGGTCTTGGGGGTTGAAGTGCCCAGCCTGACATCAGCACGCAGCAGAGCTTCCAGCAAATCGTCGCTACGGAGGTTCACAGAAGCCTGGGTCAAGGCGCACAAACCGTTGCGCGCAAACACCACAGGCGCTTGCCATCCACCCGCCTGAAATAGGCGCTGCGGATGTCCCATATCAGCGGAGGTGAAAACGTCCGTATGACTGTCAGCTTTACCGCCCGCCTCCAGTCGCTCCCGCAACAAACCCGATGCACCGAACGTCAGGGCCAGCTTTTTGCCCGTCAGGGCTTCGTAGTCCGTGGCAATGGCCGTTAGCGCTTCGCGCAGGCTCCCAGCCGAAAAGACCTCAATCGCCATGACAGGCGATTGGGCAAACGACTGGGCAGGCGCGTGAGCAGGTGACTGAGCGAAGGCGGGCTGAATGGTCGCGCCCCAAACCAGCGTCACCCCAATGCACAGGTTGAAAAAAGCGTATGTCCATTTCCCTTGAAATTCACGCAATTTATTTCCCCGCATTTGGAAAAAACACCGATTCCCCGCCAATCTTGTAGCCCGCAATGCTCGTCTGCCCAGGTGCTGAAGTCACCCAGTCCGCAAATTTCTGCGCGTCGTTGACCTTGACATGCGGGTGCTTGGCCGGGTTCACGACCATCACGCCGTATTGGTTGAAGAGCTTGGTGTCACCCTCGACCAGCACACCCAGATCGGCTCTGTTTTTGAAGTTGAGCCAAGTGCCCCGATCGGCCAGCACGTAGGCCGCGCTGCTGGCTGCGATGTTGAGCGCCGGGCCCATGCCACAGCCGCATTCGCGGTAGCCACTGCCTTTTTGAGCGGCTTGCCCCGTCATACCCCAAAAGCGCAACTCAGCCGCATGGGTGCCACTCTTGTCGCCGCGTGAGATGAACGCGCCGTTGCTGGCAGACAGCTTCTTGAGCGCCGCCACGATGTCGTTGCCCTTGACTTTGAGGGGGTCAGCCAGCGGGCCGATGAGCACGAAGTCGTTGTACATCACCGGCAGGCGCTTGAGGCCAAAGCCATCCGCCACAAACTTTTCTTCAGCGGGCTGGTCATGCACAAACACCACGTCGGCATCGCCCCGGCGCGCCATGTCCAGCGCCTGGCCAGTGCCCAGCGCCACCACTTTGATGTCAATACCGCTGGCCGCTTTGAAGGCCGGCAGTAGGTGGGAAAACAGACCCGATTGCTCGGTGGAGGTGGTCGATGACATGACCAAGCTTTGTGCAAAGCCATTGGTTGTCGCTATAGAAAACAGCGCCGCCAACGCAAATGAATAAACGGTTACAGGCTTAAATCTCATAAAAAATTTCTCAGGTTTTAGGCAAATGAGCTTCGCATCAACAAATCGGTCGCCTCTGACCCGTGCACACCGAGAAATGGTTCTGCTGAATCAAGGGGACTTAATCGAGTATCGTAAGCGTTACTCCTTTTTTCAGCGATATGAAGCCACGTGCATAAGCTCAATTTCCACTACAGTTTTGAGCACCCCAGCTTGAACGTCGACCTGACCGACACTAACGACGCCCATCCGTCGTCCTTGATCCGCAACCCACTGCTTGATCTGCTGCATGCGGTCGAGGCTTTGGGCTCCATTTCGGGCGCGGCGCGTTGGATGCAACTCTCTTACCGCCATGTGTGGGGTGAACTCAAGCGCTGGGAAACCGAGTTGGGCTTTGATCTCATTGTTTGGGAAAAAGGCAAGTCCGCACGCCTGAGCGAGTTTGGAACGAAGTTGCTATGGGCCGAGCGCCAGGCCCAGGCGCGCTTGTCGCCGCAGATCGAATCGCTGCGCGCCGATCTAGAGCGCGCTTTTGCCGTGGCCTTTGATACCGCCAGCCATGTACTGACCCTTTATGCCAGCCACGACGACGCTTTAACCGCCTTGCGACAGCACGCGGCGACGCAGCATCAACTCCACCTGGACATCCGCTTCACAGGCAGTGTGGATGCCATCCGCGCCCTGAACGAAGGGCGTTGCGTGATGGCCGGTTTTCATACTAGCCAGCAGCCCGGCCATGACTCCTTAGCCGGGCAAATCTACAAACCCCTGCTCAAGCCCGGTCTGCACAAAATCATCGGTTTTGCCCGGCGCACCCAGGGCCTGATGGTGGCCAAGGGCAACCCGCTGGTATTGAACTCGCTTGAAGCCATCCAACGCAGCGGCGCACGCTTTGTCAACCGCGCACGGGGCACGGGCACAAGGGTGTTACTGGACGAACTATTGCTGCAAGCCCACATTAATCCAGCCGACATTAGCGGCTACGCACACACCGAGCCATCGCACGCTGCCGTGGCCCAGGCCGTGGCGGCGGGACAAGCCGATGCGGGTTTGGGGATTGAGGCCGCCGCCCGCGCGCGCGGGCTGGATTTTGTACCGCTGCTGGAGGAAGACTATCACTTGGTCTGCTTGAAATCGGCACTGGATGAGCCAGCCGTTCAGGCCCTGTGCGCAGTGTTGCAAAGC
>CANCAO010000018.1 GCA_947374105.1 Comamonadaceae bacterium
GCTTTGGATTTACCCTCCAGCTTGAGCGGGTAGGCGATGTTGTCAATGGTGCGCATCCACGGAAACAAGGCTTCGCGGTAGTTCTGGAACACATAGCCAATCTTGGTGTCTTTGAGCGTCTTGCCATCAAACAAAATTTCGCCCGAGTCAATTGGCACCAAGCCGGCAATCATGTTGATCAGGGTCGATTTACCGCAGCCGTTCGGGCCGAACACAGAGACGATTTTGTTCTTCGGAATATCCAGGTCAAAGTTCTCATACAGCGGCCAGCCCGCAAAGTATTTGGTCAAGCCGCGAATGGTGATGTGCGTGCCTGCCGGGCCGGGCTTGAAGCTGGGCGTGGGCAGGTCGGCAAACACCGGACCGTTGAGGACTGCGCTCATCTTCCACTCCAATGCACGATGCGGCGCTCGGCCATTAAGAAGAGAATATTCAGGGCGTAACCCAAGGCCCCTGAACACAGGATGGAGGCGTACATGTCTCGCACATTCATCACCTGTTGCCCGTTGATGATGCGGTTGCCCAGCCCGCTGTCGGAGCCAATGAACATCTCGGCCACGATCACAATCACCAAGGCCATGGACACTGCCGAGCGCAAGCCCACAAAGGTAGGCTGCAAGCTTTCCCAAATCAAAACATCCTTGAAAATCTGCCAGTTGGTGGCCCCCATGACGCGGGCTGCCATCACCCGCTGCTTACGGGCATTGATAACACCGTAGGCGCTGTTAAAGACCACGATCAAGAAGGCCCCAAATGCGGCAATCGCCACCTTGTTGACATCCGATACGCCAAAGATCATCAAGAACAAGGGGATCAAAGCCGATGAGGGCGTGGAGCGGAAGAAGTCAATCAAAAACTCCACACTGCGGTAAGCCTTCTCGGAGCTGCCCAGCACCACGCCCAAGGGCACACCCACCACCGCCGCAATCATGAAGGCCTGAAAGGTGCGCCACAGCGTCACGCCAAAATCTTTCAGCAATGGGCCACCTGCCAGCCCGTTGATGAGGGTGGTCAGGGTGTCAGCGGGCGACGGCAGCAAGATGGCCTTGATATAGCCGCTGCGCACCGCGATGTCCCACACGATAAACAGCAGCACCGGCCCAATGAAGGGCACGATTTTCCCCCAACTTGATTTTTTAGGCGGGGCCACCGAGCCTGAGGACGACACAGCCGGTGGTGCCCACGGGGTGGCGGGGGCAGCGGAGGCCGTGGGGCTGGCCGCCGCCGTCAAGCTCAGGGGGGATTCGGCCATGGTGATCAAGCTTTGTAAAGAAAACTGTCCGCCAGGAGGCGTGAGGGGAAGATGCCTTTGTCGGAAAACAGATCGAGAAACTTCTGGAAGTGCACCATGTCGGACGGTGTGAACTCGTTGTACATGGTGTAGCCCACCATCGGCACCTCGCTGGTGAGCGCCCCTTCAATAGCGGTGTAACCCTTGAGGTACTGCCGCGCCTCGACCGTTTTGGTGCGCACATAGTTCACGCCTTTGGCGTAAGCGGCGATGAATTTTTTCGCCTCATTTGGGTGCTTCTTGATAAAGCTGCTGGTAAGCGAGGCCGAGCCTCCAAACCAAGGGGCCATCGGGTCGCCCAAGACGTACTTGGAAATGACACCGGCCTCCAGCACGCGGGTGGTGCCGTTGAGGCGACCAATGGTGCCGGTCGGCTCCAGGGTGTAGCAGCCGTCAATCTGACCCGCCGCCAGCGCGGCAATGTGCTGGGCAATCGGCAGTTCAACCACGGTAGCACCCGTGGCACCGCCGCGCTCCAGAATGGTTTTGGCCAGTGTGACGTTTTGAATCCCCGGGCCAGATCCCACACGCTTGCCTTTGAGGTCGGCCATGGTTTTGGCGGTGCTGCCGATGGGCACCAGCATTTCGTCAAGCACATTCTTCACGTTGCTGGGGTTGCCGCAAAAAATCTTGAAGGTGCCGGGGGCCGCCACCTCGCCAATCGCCAGGTTGCCGGTACCGGTGCCGTTGGCGCTGCCGTCGGCACGGTCAGACAACATGGCCTCCATGATTTGCGCCGCTGCGGCATAGCGCTGCACTTCGACGTTCACCCCGGCTTCTTTGAAGTAACCCAACTCCACCGCCGCGTAAAACGGCAGACCCGCAGCAATCGGCCAGTAGCCAATGCGAATGGCTGGCCCACTTTGCGCCCGCACGATAGCGGGAGCAGCCAACACACCCAAGGCAGCAGCACCGCCCTTGAGCAGTTGTCGGCGTGAAGTGCTTGTCACGGTGGCGAGTGTGTCGAAACGGTTCATGGTTTAACTCCTGTGGATTGAAAATGAAGTGGAGATCGGCAGGCGGAATTTAAAAAGTGAACGGGGCATCCCGCTAGGGGCTTGAACAGGCAAGCGTTACCACATAGGCGCGCCAGCCGCCGTGGGCGCTAACGTCTTTGGCGCGCTCCAGCGCGTGGCCCTCACAGATAAACCCTGTGACCCAACTCTTATCGGCCAACTCCACTTGGCCCAGGCCCAATGGCGACGGGATCAAGGCGAGAAAGCTGCCCACGTGTGCCAGCGGCATCTCCCACACCTCTAGGGCAATGGCGACACCCTGATCGTCTGTGCGCTTAAGACCGGGCTTGGCGGGCGTGGTATCAGGCAAGGCAAACAGTCGGTAATGCGGTGCGGTGGTTGTGACCTCCAACAGCTTCGCGCCGCGCTCAGTCAACTGACGGTTCAAGGGCATGCCTGACAGGTGCGCACCCACCACGGCCAGCCTCAATGTGGGCGGCGTCTCGGTTGCTTGCGCTAAGCGCGCAATCGGCACAGGCGGAGGCAAAGGCAGGCCCAGCGCGCCCTGGGGTAAGCCCGTCGCGTGGTGGTAGCGCTGGCCCAGATCGGCCAGTTGCCAGTCGCTGGCGCAAGGGCCAATCAGGGTGATACCAAACGGCAGGCCGTCAGGACGAATCGAACTGGGGACCGAGATGGCCGCGTAGTCGAGCAGGTTGACAAAGTTGGTGTACTGGCCCAGGTTGCGGTTGAGCCGCACTGGGTCAGCCTGCATGTGGGCCAGCGTGTAGTGCGTGGGGGCGGTGGGCACCAGCAGAACATCGATGGCCTGCCACATGGCGGCCGCTTGCTGCCCATAGGCCTGCAGTTGAGTTTGCGCCGCAAACAAGTCAGCGGCACTGTAGTCGCGCCCCTTGGCAATGATGCTGCGCACCGGCTCAATCACCTGGTCTTCATGGGCATCAAAAAACGGGCGAATCGCGGCGTAGCGCTCGGCCACCAAGGCGCTTTCATAGAGCAAGGCGGCAGCCTGCGCCAAAGGGGCGTAGGCGATGGTGACTGCCGTGCCACCCAGCTGCTGCAGCCGCTCAATGCTTTGTGCAAAGGCCGCTTGCGCGGCGTTGTCGCCAAAAAACTCCAGCGTGTCCGGCACACCAAAGCTGAACTTGGCACCAAAGGCGGTAGTTTTCAGCGCCAAGTTGCGCGAATAGGGGTCGAACGGGTCGTAGCCCATGGCGGCTTCCAGCGCTTTTGCGGCTAGCGCCACCGTGCGGGCGAAAATCGAAACGCAATCGACACTTTGCGCAGCCGGCAAAACGCCCCGCGTGCTGATCAAGCCCTTGCTCGGCTTCAGGCCCACAATGTTGTTCAAGCCCGCCGGCACCCGGCCAGACCCGGCCGTGTCCGTGCCCAAAGAAAAATCAACTTGGCCTGTGGCCACCACATAGGCCGAGCCAGCACTGGAGCCACCCGAAACATACAAGGAGTTAATGGCATTGGGTACCGCACCGTAAGGCGAGCGCGTACCATTGAGACCACAGGCAAACTGGTCTAAATTGGTTTTACCGAGCAAAGTAGCACCGGCGTCCAACAGGTTTTTAACCACCGCCGAATGAGCAGGCGGGCGGTGGCTGAAGGCCGGGCACGCGGCCGTGGTGGGCAAGCCAAGCGCGTCAATATTGTCTTTGACAGCAAAGCTCAAGCCCATCAGCGATCCAGCCACATTCGTTAAAAGCGGCTGATCAAAGCGAGAGATCCAGGCTTCTGGCGCGTGAGATGGATGGGGTGAAGCGGTTGAATTAGGCACTGTTTTGGCGAATGGAATCTTGTATCCAAGATTCATGCAAAGACTGTGCCAACTAATCTCCGTTTACCTTCCAAGTTTTCAAGTTTTGCTTAAATACTTTCGCACTGCCTCAGCCTTAAAAACCCACAGCTTGGCCATCGCGTCGCGCATCACTGGCTGCCACATAGCCTTGCACTTTAGGGTCGCCCGCACGCCAAATGAACTGACCCGCCCCAAAATCTTGGTACGAATCGTTGATGACTTCCATGCGGTGGCCGCGATCTGCCAACCCCTGCACCGTAGCGGCCTGCATATTGGCCTCCACATTGATTTCCATCCCAACGTTATAGCGCCAGCGTGGTGCATCGCACGCAGCTTGCGGATTTTGTCCGTAATCAAGCATGCGCACCAAGGTTTGCATATGGCCTTGCGGCTGCATATTGGCACCCATGACCCCGTAGCTCATGACAGGCTGGCCGTCCTTGGTGAGGAAGGCTGGAATGATGGTGTGAAACGGCCGCTTGCCCGGTGCCACCTGGTTAATGCCCGGGTTCAGGCTGAAACCATGACCACGGTTCTGCAAGCTAACGCCGAAATTGGGTTCAATGCAGCCCGACCCAAAGCCCATGTAGTTGCTTTGTATAAAGCTGACCATCATGCCGTTTTCATCAGCTGCCGTGAGGTAGATAGTGCCGCCCTTGACGGGGTTGCCAGCGCCAAAGTCCTGCGCTTTCTTCATGTCAATGAGCTTGGCCCGTGAGGCGAGGTAAGTGTTGTCCAGCATCTGGTCCACCGTGACCTCCATACTCGACGGCTCGGCCACGTAGCGGTACACATCGGCAAAGGCCAGCTTCATGGCCTCAATTTGCAGATGTTGCGAGTCAACGCCGTCCAGCGCCAGACCAGCCAAGTCAAATTTATCCAGGATACCCAGGGCAATCAGCGCGGCAATGCCTTGACCGTTAGGTGGTATCTCGTGCAGGGTGTAGCCTCGGTAATTTTTGCCAATCGGCTTGACCCACTCTGGCTTGTAGGCAGCGAAGTCGCTGGCTTTGATACTGCCGTTATTAGCGCTTGAAAACTTCTCAATCGCCTGGGCAATCTCGCCACCATAAAAGGCCTGGCCCTTGGTTTCAGCAATGGCACGCAAGCCTCGCGCGGCAGCTTTGAATTGAAACAAGTCACCCACATTGGGTGCGCGACCCCAGGGCAAAAAGGCTTGAGAAAAGCCTGGCAAAGATTTAAGTTCATCGGTGGCAGCCAACCACTTTTCTTGCACCACGGTGGGCACAAGGTAGCCGCGTTCGGCAATCTCTATCGCTGGCTCCATCAGGTCGGCAAACGGCAATTTCCCAAACCGCTCACTCAAAGCTACCCAACTACTGACAGCGCCCGGCACAGTGACTGAATCCAAACCACGCTTAGGCGGAGCAGTCGCGTTATCGCCATATTTGCGTTTGAAGTACTCGGGGGTCCAGCTTTGTGGGGCCCGCCCTGAGGCATTCAAACCATGCAGTTCTTTGCCGTCCCACAAAATACAAAACGAGTCACTTCCCAAGCCGTTGCTGACCGGCTCACACAGAGTTAATGCGGCGGCGGCGGCGATTGCCCCATCAATGGCATTACCACCTTTGAGCATCATCCGCAAACCGGCCTGGGCCGCCAGTGGGTGGGAGGTCGAGACCACATTGCGGGCAAAAACTGGTAACCGAGAGGTCGTGTAGGGATTGGTGAAATTAAAGTTCATGGTGTCACTATCAGGGGATGCCAACATGCTACCGGATGAGCCCCTTGCTTAGATGTTTCAGGTAACTCAATTCTGCACTTGTCAGTGGCTTTTTGACAGCGCGGTGCGAAGGCACAACCGGCTGGCAGGTTGGCCAGGTCAGGTGGCGCGCCAGCAATGGCGGCCAGGGGCTGACCGCGCATACCGCTGACCACCGTGGAATCCATCAAGCCGCGGGTGTAAGGGTGCTGTGGCCGGGCAATCACATCGGCCACAGGGCCCTGCTCCACAATTCGCCCTGCGTACATGATGGCAAGACGGTCTGAAATTTCCACCGCAGCAGCAATGTCGTGGGTCACAAAGATAACGGCCATGCCCATTTCTCGTTGTAACTCGCGAAGTAGCAACAAGATCTGGATTTGTACAGTGGCATCAAGTGCGGTGGTTGGCTCGTCAGCCAACAGCAGTTTAGGCTTACAGCACAAGGCAAGCGCAATCATGGCGCGCTGGCGCATACCGCCCGACAATTCATGCGGGTAGGCGTCCATGCGCTTGCGCGCCTGCGGGATCTGCACACGCTCCAACATGGCCAGTGCCCTATTTTTTGCCGTTGCTGTGTCCACTGGCTCATGGGCACGAATCATTTCGACCATCTGTTGGCCAATGGAGTACACCGGGTCAAAAGCCAGACCGGGCTCCTGGAACACCATGGACACCACACCACCCCGGTAGCGCGATAAAGCGTTCCCCTGCAAGGTCAACACCTCCTGGTTTTGCACCAAAATTTTGCCCTGCACCTGAGTACGTTTGGGCGGGTTGAGACGCAGCAGAGTGCGCAAGGTCACGCTTTTACCCGAACCAGATTCCCCCAACAGACCCAGTGTTTCACCCTGCGCCACGTCAAAACTCACGCCACTGAGGGCCTGCACTGTGCGATCTCCGGTGAAACGCACGGTCAAGTCCTGCACGGAGAGCAAGGGAGCCGTCATGTCGACACCTCTTGCGTTGACATCTCAACAGCCACGAGCTTGGCCGCAGCGGAATGCCCAGACCCCGCCACGCCCATGTGGCAAGCTGCCTGGTGCTTGGACCCCATCAGCCCGACCAGCGCCGGAACACGACTCTCGCACACGGTTTCAGCGTGTGGGCAACGGTCTCGAAAGCGGCAACCCGAAGGTGGATTGATCGGGTTGGGGGGGTCACCACTCAAGGGGGGCTTGGTGGTGCGGTGAGCTGGATCCATAGAAGGGACGGCTGACAACAGCGCCTGGGTATAAGGATGGCGCGCCGCACTGTAGATTTGATCAACCGGCCCGATTTCGACAATTTGCCCCAGGTACATCACCATCACCCGGTCACACAAGTACTGCACCACATGCAGGTCATGGGAGATGAAAATGTAAGTCAGACCCTGCTCTGTTTTAAGCTCTTGCAACAAGTTAAGCACCTGCGCTTGCACCGACTTGTCCAGTGCCGCAACCGCCTCATCCAGAATCAGCAAGCGAGGTTGCAGCGCGAGCGCCCGTGCAATGTTGACACGCTGACGCTGACCGCCTGACAACTCATGCGGATAGCGTGTGGCAAATTGCGCGGGCCGCAAACCGACGCGCTCCAGCAATGCATGCGAGCGTGCGCGGGCATCCGCCGCACTCAGGCCGTGCACGCGCGGACCAAAACTGATGGTGTCCTCCATGCTCAAACGCGGGTTCAGCGACGCAAAGGAATCTTGAAAAACCATTTGTAAATTGCGCCGGTACTGTTGCAGCGACAAGCCGCCAAACTCAGCCACGCCTTCGCCGTCAAACACCAGACTCCCCTGATCGGGCAACATCAGGCGAGCGATCAAACGCGCGGTGGTCGACTTACCGCAACCTGATTCACCCACAATACCAAGGGTTTCGCCTTTGGCCACATCGAAACTCACACCATCGACGGCTTGCACAGCCCGGCGGGGGCGCACAAAGAATCCGTCACGTACCGGGAAATGCTTGACCAAATGACGTACCGACAACAAGGGCTGAACCGGGCCACCCCGATCCGGACTCTGCATCAAAGGCGCAGCCAATGGCGGCACCGAGAAATTCTCTAAAGTCATGCTGTCACTTCCGCAAATCCATGGCTGAGCGCACGCCGTCAGCCAGTAAATTGAAACAAATCGAGGTGATGAAAATCATCAGTCCAGGCAAAGCTGCGACCAAGGGGTTGTTGAAAATCGCCGAGCGCAAGGTGTTGAGCATCAAGCCCCACTCGGCTTCTGGCGGGCGCACCCCCAAACCGAGGAAGGACAGACCCGAGGCCAAAATCATGCAGACGCTGATCAGCCCCGTGGCATAAACAAACACCGGCCCAAGCACATTGCCGAGCACCTGAATCCGAATAATGGCCAGTGAACCAGCCCCACTCATGCGAGCAGCGTCGATGTAATCCAGCTTGGCGACCTGAGTGGTCACACTTTCCGCAACTCGTGCAATTTGCGGTATGAAGACAATCGTAAGTGCCATCAAGCTGTTACTCATGCCTGGGCCCATGGCGCCTGAGATAGCGACCGCCAGCAATACAGATGGAAAGGCATAAAACACGTCCAGGGTGCGCATGACCGCCATGTTGACCTTGCCCCCCAAAAAACCCGCGGTCACCCCAATTGAAGTGCCAACAATAAAGGCTAATGCTACGGGGACGATTCCCATGGTGAGTGACAAACGACCACCATAAATTAGCCGACTTAGCATGTCGCGCCCCAGCTCATCAGTACCCAACCAGTATCCTGACGTTCCCACGGGTAACAAACGTTTGAGCATGCTGGTTTTGAAGGGATCCGCCGGGGTGATCCACGGTGCCAAAACTGCCGCAAATATCAGAAGTAAAAGAATAGCAGCGCACACCATGGCCACCGGATCAGCGCGCAAGCGTTGCCACACCGAACGCCAGTAGCCCTCGCTTTGAGTTGCCGCCAGCAACACCTTACCTGTCGGAGACGAACGAGCCGCCTCGCCATTTAAAACAATCTGTGACATGGCGCGTGAGTGTGAGTTCAGACCCGCCGCATGCGGGGATCAATCAAAGGCTGTAAAACATCAACCAGCAGGTTGAGTGCCACAAAGAACATGCAGAGCACCAGGATGGTGCCTTGCAGCAGAGGGATGTCACGCTGGAAAATCGCGGTATTGAGAAGAAAACCCGTTCCCGGCCAAGCGAAGACAGTTTCAACCAAAATAGAGCCACCCATCAAATAGCCAAGCTGAAGACCCGCCACAGCAAGAATCGTTGGCAAGGTATTTTTGGCAACATGCATGAATACCGCTCTGCGGCTCAAGCCACGCGCCCACAAGGCAATCACAAACTCCTGTTGCAGGGTTTCAGCAACCAGGGCTCGCACCGTGCGAGTGACGATACCCATAGGAATCACGCACAGTGTGACACCGGGCAATACCAGATGCCGCAAATGCGCCCAATCCCACACCCAACCGTTACCCCCATCAGCCGAACTGCCCGGGCCAGCACCCATGGCGGGCAGCCAGTCAAGCCAGACTGAGAAAATAATAGTCAGCACCAAACCCAGCCAATAGTGCGGAATGCTGACGCCGAGCACCGACAGACCACTGGCAAACCTATCGGCCGACCCACCAATGTTGTTGCCTGCAATGGCACCGAGCATGACCCCGGCCACCATACCTAGAAGGGCAGCAAAAGCTGCCAGTATCAAGGTGTTTTTAACCGCTGAGAACACCTCGGTGCGTACCGCACGCCCCGAAGCGATCGACACGCCAAGATCACCCTGCACGGCACGAAGCAGCCACAAACCGTATTGCACCGGCATGGGTTTATCGAGCCCATAGGCGGACTTCAACGCGGTGACCACTTCAGCTGGGGCATCGGCTGGGGCAATCGCATTGAGCGGATCACCCGGTGCGATGTAGACCAGTAAAAAAGACAGCAGCGTCACCCCCAATGCAATCGGCAAGGTATAGAGCAAACGTCGAAAAAGATAGGCCAGCATAGGGAGTGCGTGCAATTACATACCGAGGGTGGTCAGGTCCTGAAACCAGTGCTGTGCCTGCACATATTGCTTGACCTTGGGTGAGAGTGCGTGCGGGTTAACGTCATGCACCACCCAAAGCATCAGGGCCTGATCGACCATGGTCTGATGAATACCAGCCAGCAAGGCGTCTTGTTTCTTGGTATCGAATGTGGTGCGAATCTGATCCAACGTAGCGTCGGTTTTAGCGTCTGAAAAACCGCCCCAGTTCACGCCATTGGGCGCAATGTAGCGACTGTCAATGAAACGCGTCAAAGCATAAAACGGGTCGGCGGTGACATAGCCCAGATTGATGGCGCTGATGCCCTTACCGGCGTTCATGTCATCCTTGGCACCACTGCGCCAGTGACGGTACAAGTTCTCCAGCTCAACCACTTCAAACTCAATGGCGATGCCGACTTCTGCCAGACTTTGCTGGATGAATTCGTTCATGGGCAACGACAACATCTGGCCCGTGCCGCCTTGGGCAATGATCACCTTGGCTTTCAGCGGTTTGTCCTTGGAATAGCCTGCCTGAGCCATCAAAGCCTTGGCCTGTACCAGGTCGTACTTGATGGCAAACGTGGGCTTGCCGAACCAGGGACTGTTGGGCTCCAACTGCCCCTTGGCAGGCGAAGCAAGGCCATTCAGCAACTTAACCACCTCATCACGGTTCACCGCCAAATTGGCAGCCTTACGGACACGGATATCAGCCCAGGGTGAGCCCGGTTGCGTGCTGAAGTGATACGGCCAGACATGCGACATGAAATTGGTGACGACCTTAAATCCGCCCTTTTTCAACTGAGGCAAAACATCCGGCGGTGGCGTTTCAATCAGATCCACCTGGCCACTTAGCAGCGCATTGGCACGGGTCAGCGCATCGGGAATGGGCAACAAGATAATGCGGTCGGTTTTAGCCAGTCGCTTGGTATCCCAGTAGGCGACGTTTTTGACCAACTCGGCACGCTCACGGGGAACGAGCTTGTCCAGCTTGAACGGGCCGGTACCTGAGGGCTGGAAGGCTACCTTGCCCCAGTCTTTTCCGAGTTTTTCCCACTGGGCCGGGCTGGAAATCAGGAACCAAGGTAATTGATAGGGGAACAGGGCATCTGCCGCCTTGGTGGTGATCTCCACCACGTTGTCCCCAACTTTGCTGTAGCTGGCAATGGAAGGAATCCGCGGACGAACCTGCGCACTTTGTTTGGCATCAAACTGGGGGGACTTGTCGTTGAGCACTTTGTCCAAATTCCAAAGCACGGCTTCGGCATCGAAAGCAGAGCCATCATGAAACTTGACCCCCTTGCGCAAAGTGAAGGTCCATTTTTTGGGATCTTTGGGGTCACTTTTCCAGTCGGTGGCCAAACCCTGAACCAGTTTGCCTGGACGGGTGCTGATATTGGCCTCCCACGCCACCAAGGGGTCATAGATCGTGTGGCCAGTGAATTGGTAAGCCCCGGCACCCCGATCAGGTTGACCGGTGGTCAAAGGAATATCAGCCATAGAAATTCCGTAGCGAGCCACGGTCTCAGCGATAGCCCCTTGAAGCAAAGTCATGGCCAAGGGCAGAACTATCGCAACGCGCTTGAGTTGCTTGAGTAAAGAAGGCATTGATAAATTCCGTGAAGGTTAAAGACAATCACTTCAAGCATTTTGTGTGCCAACAAAAACCTATTCAATGCATTTTTTAATGCTCACAAATGGGGCACGCAATGATTGCGCCTGATTGGCTAGAGGACGGTCAGTCTTTGAACACCTTGCGATGCAGCCGCCGCAGTACTCTCTGAGGCTGAGAGTGGGGTCTGCTCGACCCTCAAGCAGTGTCAACAAGTAGGCTGGTATCTTAGGCATAGGGGGAACAGTTGCCCCCCATGCAGATCAGATGTAGGTACGGTTTATGTTGATACTGTGCTGGATAGATGATTGCCGAAAATTAAAACTTAAGCCGTTTATCCGGAATCAGTCCATTGAAACAAGTCGAAGCTGTCGCTCTTACCCCAAAAACCGCCCCTGCACCAACCTCATTTGTCGTCCGCAGCGCGCCGCCAGTGACTCATCGTGCGTGACAACGATGAAGGCTGTGCCTTGATCCCGCGCCAATTGCAGCATCAGTTCGAACACGCCGTCGGCGGTAGCGCGGTCCAGATTGCCCGTGGGCTCATCGGCAAGCACGCACGCGGGTTGCGTGACCAGGGCACGGGCGATGGCGACGCGCTGGCGCTCGCCGCCT
Organism: Comamonadaceae bacterium; assembly: GCA_947374105.1. GTDB lineage: Bacteria > Pseudomonadota > Gammaproteobacteria > Burkholderiales > Burkholderiaceae_C > CANCDA01. Next base: position 11,999 of record CANCAO010000018.1, read on the forward strand.
GAGAGTTCGGACGGGCGGTGGTGCAGGCGGTCTTGCAGGCCCACGCTTGCTAGCGTTTTGGTAGCCGCTTGCGTACATTCTGCATAGCTTTGACGCCTGATCCATAGCGGCATGGCCACGTTGTCCTGCGCGCTGAACTCGGGCAGCAGGTGGTGAAACTGATAGACGAACCCGAGGTACCGGTTGCGCAGCACGCCTTGCTGTGCGGGCGAGAGTGTGGCCAGGTCTTGGCCCATGAGCTGGACCGCGCCGCCACTGGGGGCGTCCAGCCCGCCCAGCAGGTGCAGCAGCGTGCTTTTGCCGGAGCCGGAGGCGCCGACGATGGCCACGGTTTCGCCACGGTGGACTTGTAGGTCAACGCCTTGCAGCACGGTGACGTCGAGCGGGCCTT
>CANCAO010000019.1 GCA_947374105.1 Comamonadaceae bacterium
GGCCAGCCACGCGCTGGCGCTGGTGGGCGTTCCCATGCGGCGCGTGATCCGCATCGTACAAGACCAGCGCGATGCCCGCTACAACCTGCTGCGCGGCTACTTTCACGGTGCAGATGACGACAGCCTGGAAGAACTCAACCAAGAGCAACTCACCAGCATCACCCTGCCCACCAATGCCCACGCCGTGGGACTGCATTTGAACAAACTAACCACCCTACTGCCCCATGCACGCATCATCAAACTACGCCAGCGCAACGGGGTCAACCTGCCCCCGCTAAGCGATGTGATGTTGAGCGAGGGCGACACTTTGGTGATCTCAGGCACGGCAGAAACCCTGGCACGGGCTGAAGAAACTTTGCTCAGAGGCTGACAGACCTATGAACAGGACCTAAAGGACACCCGATGCAACACCACCCCATCAGCGCTGAACTCAAGCGCCACATCCGTACCGTACCCGACTGGCCCGTCCCCGGCGTGCAGTTTCGCGACATCACCCCCTTGCTGCAAAACCCGCAGGTATTTCACACGCTGATTGACGCCTTTGTCAGCCGCTACAGCGAGCCGTCGCTGCGTCCCGATGTGGTGGCCGGCATTGACGCACGCGGCTTCATTCTGGGTGCCGTCGTGGCCTATGAACTCCAGGTGGGTTTCGTGCCGATTCGCAAAAAAGGCAAGCTCCCCTTCACCACGGTAGAAGAGACCTATGCGCTGGAGTACGGCAGCGCCACCGTGGAGCTGCATGTCGATGCCGTCACACCCGGACAACGCGTACTCTTGATCGACGACCTCATCGCCACCGGCGGTACCATGATGGCCGGCAAAAACCTGCTGGAGCAACTCGGTGCCACCGTTATAGAAGGCGCCGCCATTGTTGATCTGCCAGAACTCGGTGGCTCAGAAAAACTCAAAGCGGCGGGGCTACCTTTGTTTACTTTGGTGGACTACGCGGGGCATTGAGTTGCGTGGGCTCCGGCTAAACCACCGGCACAGCCTCCCTCACCAACTGACAAAACCCGTCAATCCGCCCCCCATCAATCCAACGCACCACGGCCACCATGTCGCGTCCCGGGTCGATCCAGACGACGCTGGCTCCGGCACCGATGCAAAAGTAGCTCTCGGGTGACGCGCTGGGGCACACGCCGCGCAGGCGGTTGAGCCAAACCAACATGCCGTACCAGGGGGCAATGGCGCAGGGTGTAACCATGCGTTGCATCCAAGTTTTTGACAGCACTTGCTGATGGCCCACGCGACCCTCGTTGAGCATCATCTGCCCGACCAGCGATTGATCCACACTGCCGATGGACAGGCCCGCGCCCCAGTGCGTACCGCCAGGCACGGACTGCATGCGCTCGCCATTGATCTCGACCCAGCTGTTGTCGTAACCCTCCCAACGCCAGTTCTCGCTCAAGCCGCAGGGTTGCGCAATGGCGTCCCTGAAGACCTCGGGCAGGGGCCGTTTGAACAGGTGCAGCAGTGCCAGCCCGAGTTGGTTGATGCGCACGTCGTTGTATTCCCAGAACGTACCAGGGGCTTGCAGCGGGCGCGCATCGCCCTTATTACCTCGGTCTTTCGCATCCGTGCGCGGCGGCTGGTATTGCAGGTGGCGGTACCGATCTACCTTGTCGGGGATACAAAAGCAGTCACCCTCCCACTCACTGGTTTGCTGCAAGAGTTGCAGCCAGGTGACGCTTTGGTTGTGTGTACCCTCAAACCCTATGCCGGGTACTCTGACGTGCACGGGCTCATCCAACTCGGGCAGCATGCCGCTGTCATGCGCTACACCCGCCAGCAGCGCGAGGTAGGTTTTAGCGATGGAGAAGGTGAGGTCGGCGCGGTTGGACTCGCCCCATGCGATGACTTGCTTGCCGCCTACCCGCACCACGCCAGAGACGGGACCGCGCGGGTGCACGGGGCCGAGCAAGCGATTCCACGGCGCAGGGTCTTGGAGGTGGATGCCCCAGTTATCGTCGATGTCGCGACTCCAGGGAGTTTCATGCGCGACCGTAAAGTCAACGGCGGCTTGCAGTTTGGCGATGTCGATTTCCATCAATCCACCGTCGCACCAGAGGCTGCCACGACCTTGGCCCACTTCTCGGTTTCAGCCACGATGATCTTGCCGAAGTCTTCCGGCGTGCCGTTGATAGGCACACCGCCCAAGGCCGCTAGGCGCTCGCGCATTTTGGGGTCGGCCAGAGCGCGGTTCATCTCGGCGTTGATGCGATCAATCGCTTCACGCGGCGCTCCTCTGGGCATGCCAATGCCAAACCAAGCAGTAGCCTCATAGCCGCTTACCGTCTCAGCAATCGTGGGTACGTCAGGGAAGGACGGCTCGCGTGCGGCCGAGGTCATACCCAAGGCGCGGATGGTGCCAACTTTAATGTGCGCGGCTGATGAAGGCAGATTGTCAAAGAATACTTGCACTTGCCCCGCAATCAAGTCGTTCAACACAGGGCCAGCCCCCTTGTAAGGCACGTGCACCATGGGGCAGCCCGTCATGCTTTTGAACAGTTCGCCCGAGAGGTGGGTAGACGTGCCGCTGCCCGATGAGGCCATGTTGACCTTGGTCGGGTTGGCCTTGCAGTAGGCGATGAATTCGGCCACGCTTTTGGCGGGCACGTTGTTGGCCACCACCATCACGTTGGGCGTGCGAACAATGCCTGCCACGGGAGCGATGTCACGTATGAAGTTGAAGTTGAGTTTTTTATAGAGCGATGCATTGATGCCATGCGCCGGGTTCACCAGAAGCATGGTGTAGCCATCGGGCGCGGCGTTGACTGCCGCCTCCGTGCCGATGTTGTTACCCGCACCAGGCTTGTTCTCCACAATGAACTGTTGGCCCAGCTTGTCGGTAAACCACTGAGCAACGATGCGTGCCAGAACGTCGGTGGTGCCACCCGGCGGGTAGGGCACGATCCATTTGACAGGTCGGGTGGGGTAACTCTGCGCAGTGGCCGTACCCATTCCCATGACGGCAATGAGGGCAGCGAACGAGGCGGTAGCGATACAGCGGACAAGACGTGACATCGTTTCTCCTAATCGGTTGAGTGAATCAAGCTCAGTCACAAATTATGAGCCATCCCCACGCTGCCTAAAATAGATTGCATCCACCCCGATCCTCATGACAGAAAAAACCGATTCAGTTCAAAGCATTGCCCGAGCAGCCTTGCTGCTGAGAACGCTCGCCACCTTTGAGCTCATGGGCGCTTCGCTCATGCAAATCAGTACCTTGACGCAATTGCCCAAAGCCACAGTGCACCGCCTCTTGGCCGCGCTGATTGACCAGCGCTTGGTCGAACGTCCTGTGGGCACGCGGTTTTATCGACTCGGCACTGACATTTATGCATTTGGAATTCCCGTACGGGACGCATGCAATCTGCAACAACAATGCCGCCCTTCGCTGGAACGACTGGCCAACGCGACTCAGGCCACCATATACCTGGGTGTACGCAGTGGTTACGACATGCTGTGCCTGGACAAAATTGAGGGTCAAGCACAAAACGCATCCAACTTGCTTGAGCTGCATGACCGTTGGCCCCTGGGCATTGGCTCTTTCAGTCTGGCTTTGCTCGCATTTTTACCCTCCCGAGAAATTGACGATGTGATTGAGTTCAACCAGCGACGCATCAGCGATGAAGACACGCTAACGTTTCAAAAAATTTATCAATCCATCACTAAAACTCGACGCAATGGCTATGCCAAACGCACGACACGCTTTAGCAAAGGCTGGGCCGGTGTGGCCGCACCGGTGTTTGATGAGCGCAAATACCCCATCGCCTCACTCTGCGTGGTGGCTCAAGCCAGCACAATGAACGCCAGCACCATGGCGCTCCTGGCTACCCAACTCAAGCACGAAGCCGCCCTCGTCACCCAACTGTATGAAGGCGACCGTCTACAGCAACAGCAGCAAGAGCGGTGGCGATTGGCTGTGCGCGACACCAAAACAACAAGGCGACCTCAGTAACGGATTAGACTTGGCGTGGTTTTTAAATTCCGAATCGTGGAACTTAAAAACACACAGAATCGCTGACTTCTTTTAGACTGTGACACTTACCTGTCAGGCCATAATGAATAAAGAGCTCATGCCAAGTCACACGACATTTTTGTACTACTTTCGTCATACGCTTTTGCATTCTGTGAGTGCCCTCTGGCTGCTGTCCGTTACTGGCATAGCACAAGCTCAGACACCAGCACAAAGCTATCCATCACAACCCATCAAACTCGTCATCCCGTTTGCCCCAGGGGGCTCCAGCGACATCGTGGGCCGCGTCTTTGGCCAGTACCTAGCTGACTTCACAAAACAGGCGGTGGTGGCTGACAACAAGGCGGGTGGCAACGGCATCATCGGCACGCAGTTTGTCAAAGCCGCCTCACCTGACGGTTACACACTGGAGTTGACCACCAACACCACGCACGCAGCCAATGTCAGTCTGTATAAAAAACTGCCTTATGACGCGATGAAAGATTTTGAACATATTGGCATGTTTGGCCTGTCGGCCTCGGTAGCGGTAGTGGCCAAAGATTCCAAGATCAAGTCCATCGCCGATCTGGTCGCCTACGCCAAGGCCAACCCCGACAAGGTGTTTTACGGCTACTACAACTCGGCCTCGCAAATGACCGCCGCACTGTTCAGCGTGCGCACCGGCGCGCCGATGACCGGCGTGCCCTACAAGGCGATCAGCAACGCCACAACCGATTTGTTGGGCGGGCAATTGCAGGTGCTATTCATGGAGTACCTGCCCGCGCTGCCGCAGATTAAGGGAGGCAACGTGTTGCCCCTAGGCGTGACGGCGGGCAAGCGATACAAGGCCTGGCCGCAAGTGCCCGCCATTGCCGAGAGCTACCCCGGCTACGAGATCGGTTTTCATCTGGGTCTGGCCGCACCGGCAGGCACGCCCACACCCGTCATCGACAAGCTACACGGCTGGTTAACGCAGGCCTTGGCCGACCCAGTATTCAAACAGCGTCTGGACGATTTGGGCATGGAGCCCATGACCATGTCGCGCGAAGACTACCGCGTCTACAGCGCCAAAGAGATCACGCGCTGGGCAGAGTTCGTCAAGGCCTCCGGCGTTGAACCGCAATAATTTTTCAAATCAAAAACGAAATATTCAAAAAGGACATCTCATGCGACTCGGTTACTTCACCATGCCTTTGCACCCCCTGCACCGCGACACCACAGAAACCTTGCATGAGGACAGAGAGACCATCATCTTTGCCGATCAGCTCGGTTTTTATGACGCTTTTGTCGGTGAACATTTGACCGATCAAGCAGAGAATGTCACCAACAGCTTGTTGTTTTTGTCCTCTCTGATTTTCCAGACCAAAACCATCAAGCTGGGTTCGGGCACGTCCAACCTGTCGCACTCGCACCCCACCTTGCTGGCCTCGCAAGCGGCGATGTTTGACCACCTGGCCAAGGGCCGGTTTATCTTTGGCATCAGCCCCGGTGCGCTGGCCTCTGACGCCGAAGCCCTGGGCATGCTGGACCAAGACCGCAACAAACTCTTTGCCGAAGCGATTGACGTGATCTTGGCGATTTGGGAGCGCGACGCGCCTTACAACATCGACTTCCCCGACAACCGCTTCAAAGTGAGCACCGCCATCACCTCGGTGCCAGATATTGGTCGCGGCTTTCTCATGAAGCCTTACCAGCGCCCCTACCCCGAGATTGTGGGTACGGTGGTGGCACCGCACTCCAAAGGCGTCATAGCCATGGGGCAGCGCAACTTTCACCCCATGTCGGCCAACTTTCTCTCGCCGCATTGGTTGCCCAGCCACTGGCACAACTACGCCGAAGGCAAGGCCTCGGTCGGTCAAGTTGCCAACCCCGCCGACTGGCGCATTGCCCGCACCGTGTTCGTCACCGATGACGACAGCAAGATCGACAGCTACGGCCGCAGCGACGCCCACAGCCCCTACCGCTACTACTACCAACAAATGCTGACCAAGATGCGCATGTCCAATCGCCATGTGATCTTTAAAAAACACAAAGACGAAGACGACAGTTTGGTCACACTTGATCGTTTGATGGATGAACTGGTGATTGCGGGTAGCGTCAATCAGGTGGTCGATCAAATCTTGGCCTTGCGCGAGCAAGCCGGTGATTTTGGCGAGATCGTCTATGCGGGCATGGATCTGGTGGACCCCAAGCTCGGCTTGCGCTCCATGGAGCTGATGGCGCACGAGGTGATGCCGCGCGTTAACGATGCCATTCGTCACAGCCAAAGCAAAGCAGAACGCGACAGCGTAACCAGCACCACCGCTGTACCCGCCTAAGAAAGACACACCGTGAGCTTCACCCCCGACGATTTCAAACGCCTGATGCGCCAGCACCCCGCTGCTGTCACGCTGATTGCCACAGGCCAAGCGCCACACCGGACCGGCCTCACGGCCACAGCCGTGATGTCCATGTCGCTCGACCCCATCAGCATCGTGTGTGCCGTCAACCGCGCCACCTTCACGCACGACCAGATTCTGAAAAACAAAACTTTCTCGGTCAACACCTTGGCACAGAATCAAATTGCCCTGGCCAAGACTTTTTCTGGCCAAACCAAAGTGGTGGGCGAAGACCGGTTTGATGAACGCGACTGGTTCCAACTGAGTACCGGCGCACCGGTGTTGCGCAGTTGCTTGGTCAGCTTCGACTGCGAATTGATGCAGGCCATCGAGATCGGAACACACACCTTGTTGCTCGGCAAAGTGGTGGCCGGGCAGCCCTGCGCAGACCCATTGGCGCAACCCTTGATCTACCATGACGGCCAATGGGCCACGGTAGAAAACTGCCCAGCCGAGACCTGAACACCCCCCACAGAACTGAAGGCAATGAGCATGAACAATCGCATCACTGTAGGGACTCAATGGCTCCTGAGTCTGTGTTTGCTGGTCGGCTTGCCCCTGGCACAGGCACAACCCTACCCCAACAAAACCGTGCGCATCATCGAGCCCGCAGGCCCCGGCAGCGCAGTGGACACCGCTGCGCGTGAATTGGCGCCCAAGCTGGCGGAGGTGTTTGGCCAAACCTTCGTGATTGAAAACCGCGCCGGTGGCAACAGCGGCATTGGCGCGCGTGAGGCCGCGCGTGCCCAACCCGATGGCTACACCCTTTTCCACGGCAACATCAACAACGCATTAAACGACTTGCTCACACGTGACGCGTGTTGCCGCTTGGGCGTTGCCCTGCTGCCCGTGACACGGGTTGTGACCAGCCCCCTGGTGATGGTGGTGCACCCCTCTGTGCCGGCCAAAACCTTGCAAGAGTTCATCAGCTTGGCCAAGAGCCAACCCCAGTCGCTCACCTATGCCTCGGGCGGCGCGGGCTCCATCACGCAGTTGCTCGGCGAGCTGGTCAAAAGCACGGCAGGCTTGCAACTGCGCGAGATCCCTTACAAAGCCATCGGTGCGGAGCTGCCCGACCTGTTGGCAGGCCACGTCATGGCCGCTTACTTGGCCCCGGTGGCGGTGGCACAGCACATCAAGTCCGGCAAGCTGCGCGCGCTGGGCGTGGCGCATGACCGGCGCATTGGCATGATGGCTGACGTGCCCACCTTCGCCCAAGCAGGCCTGAGCGGTGTGGAGGCCTCGGGCTGGAACGGCATCTTTGTACCTGCGGGCACGCCAGTCGCCATCATCAACCGGCTGCAAGTTGAGATCGCCAAAATCTTTGACAACCCCGCCTACAAACAACTGGTGACGGATCGTGGCTCCGAGTTGGGTGGCCAATCGCCGGAAGAGTTCGGTGCCTTTGTTCGCGCCGAGATTGCCAAGTGGGGCAAGGTCATTGCCGACGCAAAAATTCAACTGGAGTAAACATGCCCCATCTCAATCTTCAATCGGCCAACATCTTTTATGAAGTCCACGGCGACAGCGGCCCCTGGGTCGCGCTCAACGCGGGCGGGCGTCATCGCAGCGTGGAGATGGTGCCCCTGGCCCAGATGGTCGCAGCCCAAGGTTTCAGGGTGCTCACACATGACCGGCGCAACACCGGCGCGTCAGACATCGTGATTGGCAACTACGCGAACGACCTGCGCAGCGAAGATGAAATCTGGGCTGACGATCTTCACCAATTGCTGCAACACCTGGGTGCAGGGCCCGCTTTCTCTGGGGGCTCGTCCGCCGGAGCGCGACTGTCGATGTTGCTCGCGCGTCGCCACCCGGAAGTCGTCAAAGGTCTCTTGCTGATGCGCATTACCGGCGGTGACTTTCCCGCCAAGCGTTTGCCCAACATCTACTACGGCCAATACATCAAGGCCGCGCAAGAGGGCGGCATGGCGGCGGTGTGCAACACAGCGCCTTACCAAGAGCGCTTGGCCTTGAACCCCAGCAGCCGTGAACGTTTGATGGCCATGAACCCGCAGGACTACATCCGCATCATGCAGCGCTGGCTGGATGCTTTTTTAAGCGGCCCCATGGCACCGGTGATGGGCGTTCCCGAGGCCGAATTGCGCGGCTTGAACTTCCCCACACTGGTAGTCCCTGGCAATGACAAGACACACTCATCCATCAGCGGCAAAGCCTGCGCGCAATTGATTGCCAACAGTGAGTTGTTTGAGCTGCCGATCCAGGACGAAGACCGCGACATCATCCCCTTCCCCGAGTGGCACCCACATTACCCAGCCATCACGCAAAAGTTTGTGGCCTTTATGCGAGCGCACAGCGCATAACTTCTTAGGACGTCACGATGTTCAAAACCTTGCGTTTTTTATCTGCGCTGTTGATCGCCGTGATGGGCTTTGCCGCGCAAGCCCAGCCCTACCCCAACAAGCCCGTGCGCGTGATCGTGCCCGCTGGCCCAGGGGACACCTGTGATTTACTGATGCGCTTGATCGGCCCCAAGATCACCGAAAAAACCGGCCAACCCTGGGTGGTTGAAAACCGTCCTGGCTCCAGCGGACAACTGGGCCTGACGCTCATCAAACAAGCGCCTGCTGATGGCTACACGCTGGGCTGCGGCCAAGGCGGCAATATGGTCATCGTGCCGCTGTCTTACCAAAAAGTTGCTTACGACACGGTGAAAGATTTTGCGCCAGTGTCCTTGGTGGGATCCAACTTCTTGGCCCTGGTGGTGAACCCGGATCTGCCCTACAAGACCACCGAAGAACTGCTGATCTACGCCAAGGCCAACCCCGGCAAGGTGAGTTTCGGCACCAACGGCGAAGGCGGATTTTTGCACTTCGCCACCGAGCTGTTTCGCATCCAAGGCGGCTTCACCTACCTGCATGTGCCCTACAAAAGCGTCTCGGCGGTGATGACAGAGATTTTGGGCGGCCAGATCAACGCCACCTTGACTTCTTATCTGCCCGCGCAAGCTTTGATCAGCGCAGGCAAGGTTCGCTTGCTCGGCATTGCCACCGCCAAGCGTTTGGCTGACCAGCCCAATGTGCCCACCTTGGCCGAAGCCCTGCCCGGTTTTGCATCGGGTGGCTGGTTTGGCGTGATCGCGCCTGCGGGCACGCCGCAAGCCATCATCAACAGCTTGAACCGCGACATCAATGCCGCTTTGGCTCTGCCCGAGGTGATCCAAAAGATGAAGCTTTACGGGCTAGAAGCCCACACCGAATCGCCCGAGTTTTTCAGCGAAACAATTCGCCGTGATTTTTCCAAATGGGGCAAGCTAATCAGCGACATCGGCTTCAAACCGATCTGAAACCATTCAACCCACAGCGTTCAAAGTCTGCTCACCGGCTTGCACCGGTTTGGCGTAAACCAGCACGATGGACATGACGCAGGACTCGGTGCCCCGGTTGATCCAGTTGTGCACCGTGCCGCGCTGCACCATCACGTCCCCGGCTTTCAGGTGCACCTCTTCACCCGTCTCCAGCTCCATATCAATTTCGCCTGACAGCACCGTGATGTAGTCAATCGTGTCAGTGCGGTGCACGCGCTGCTGAATGCCGGGCCTGAAGTCCAAAATACGAAACACGGTGCCGTTTTCAATCATCGTGAAGCGCCCCTCACGCGCGCCCGCATCGGCGTGGCCGTCGTTGTTCGCAGGTGTGACGTCCGTTGTCCAAATGTTGGAAACAAAGGCGCCGGGTCGCCCCTCTTTGAAGGGCAAGCAAGCCTCATCCATCAAGACCTTGGCCTTGCCCTGCGCGTCATGCCCCGTGATCACGCGGCGAATTTTCGGTGCGTCCATCTCTAGTCTCCTGTGTTGTAAATCTCTACATATTCCGTCGATACTGTCCAGCTGCTGGGTGCATTGACAAAAAAATTACGCTATCTTTTCCCGTGGCGTGATTTTTCTTTTTCAGGCGAAATACCGCTCACGGTGAAATCGCAGGTATGGAAGGTGCTGGGCCGCCACCCAACGCAATCTCATCAAATCGCTCAGGCCGAGCTTTTCTCGTTCGCAGTGATCAATTTGTTCCGCCATCAGCAAAACACCCTCATCGGTAAAACTGATCAGGAAATTATCAAACAAAGCATCCAGATTGGCGCTGAGCAGAAATCCGTTGTACACATCCAGACGCTCGGTGTCGGTGGAGCATTCAACCCAGGGCTTGGCGTGGCTGGCTCGCAGGGCCTGCGGCAAGGCCAGACCCGTCACGGCGCACGTACCGCCCCAGTAGTTGAGCATGGCTTGGCGGTAGGCCTGTTGCCCCACCCGCTGTCGAACCATGCGCAGCACCTCGGTATTTTGAGCGGTGGGTGCTGGCATGGCCGATAGTTCGGCCTGCACTTGCTGCTCAAACGCTGTGACCGCTTGGTTCGGCAGCGCTTGAGACAGGGCCGCGGCCCGGCGTAACCACAGGGCCAATTCGGACTCCGTCTGCAACACGAATCTATGCGTGGCCGTGGCAGCCTTGGGGAAAGTCCGCGACAATTCTTGTGCCAGTGTGGCTGATCCGGACTGGATAGCCACCGCAAATCCATCCTCCACGCACGTCACAACCACTTGCGCCGGGTGCCGCGCGGAAGCCAGCGCCACATGCTGTCCAACCTCTGGCAGCACATGCTCAAAGCCATTGTCATGGCCCGCTTTCTCAATCAGAGTGCGTTGTAGTGGGTTCATGTCAGCCAAGCGTCGGCATCATAGGCATCCCAGATCGGATAAGTGGCTGGATTTCATCCGATTTCATCCGATTTCATCCGATCCGATGCACCGATTCGGTAGAAGGAAGCAGGGCCAGCCCCTTCCAAAACCAGTAAATCGGATTGGCACATCCGCTTGAGCAAACCTTTTACTTGGCCCTCGCTCAACCGGCACAACTCCATCGCCTCGGAACGCCTGATGCGACCGTGCTGACGCACATAGCTCAACACCATCTGTTCATTTTGAATCGGAGCGAATCCAGCCTGTCGTGTGTAGGCAGCCTTGTCCGCCACTGCCCCGTACACCGCTGCGGAGAGCATGTAGGTACGCCCTCGCGTAGCGCCATGCGCCTCTACAAAACCAGCTTCGGTTAACGCTTGCAAAGTTCGTTTGGCCGAAGTCACATCGCGCTGTATACGTTCGGCAAGCTCTTCTGCCGACAGGCGCTTGAGCTGGCGCAGCGCCCCAAGGGCAATCAGCGAGTCGATAGGCAATTCGGAATTGCGGCGGCGCTCCTCGTCCACCACCATTCGGCGAAACTCCAGATCGGCGGGCTCCGTGGGCATGCGCAGCACCACATTTTGTGCATCGGTTCGGGTGTAGTCGGGCGCGGAGCGGCCAAACTTCAGCATGCCCCGGTAAATCGTGTCCACACCGCGGCCGGACCGCTCCACCACACCTATACGCTTCATAGCATCGGCCAGCGCCCGGTTGCGGGGGCGGGGTTCGGTCACCAAGAGGTTCTGCAGCGTCACGCCATCCACCAAGCCACCAGGGTTGCTCACCACCAAGGCTTCGTCTTCCAACCGGATGTGCACGGCCCCCAGACGGTGATAGTCCCGGTGGATCAGTGCGTTGGCCACCGCTTCACGGAAGGCCCCCATGTCCACCATGGGCACCGGCACGCGGAACAGCCCTACCTGTAGCTCCTCTTCAGGGTTGTAGGGTCGAAAATTGGTTTCCAGCCAGTCCACCGCCTTGAGTAAGGGGTAACGTCGAAATTCATTGAACTTCACCGACTGTTGCGCCATCACCTGAAAGGCGAACTCATGCGTGGGCACCCATTGCTGCAGCGCAGACTCACGGCCTACCAAAAGCAAACCCGTCAACGTGGGCAAGCGACTGCCATCGGGCTGACGGGCTGTCAGACCCAGCGCACCGTCCAAGGCTTCGTCGTCCAGCTCCAGCAAAACACGGTCACCACCGTATTGCTTTACCGCTTGGCGCAAGCGCTCTCGTTCCAATGGATCGAAGTCTGCCAACGTGGTGCCCGCCACCGGCTGGGCGGACACGTCC